>NZ_AZXX01000001.1:0-29124 GCF_000512995.1 Lachnoanaerobaculum sp. MSX33
ACTTGATAAGTGAAGGGTAATATTTAGTAAAAACATAGTAATAATGTGACTTTCAGCCACTTTCATGGTGTTGGCATGAATAATCTAGGTTTATTTATAAGGCTTTGGAGGGTTTATATATATGACTAAGTGTTGTTGTTGAAGACCCGAAAATGCAAACAGGATATTGAAGGGGAAAGTTAGAGGTTAAAAGCCATATATAAATAGTAGAAAGAGATGCTGAAATATTACGAGTTTAATCGCTAAATAACAGCATCTTTACTTCTAATAAGATCATTTGTCAAGATTACCAAGTGCATCAAATAGGTCTTTAAATCCCTGCGCAATATCTTTTGTAGCATTTGTTACATCTTTAAATCCTTCAACAATCCCATTCATTGAAATATCAAACAAATCTTTCATAATAAGTTGTAATACATATACCTCAAAATCGTTTGATGAACTGAAAGTTGCATCGTCGGCATCCCAATACCAGTTTTCGTCAGTATCAGGAAAAAATCCCCAATCTCTGGTGTATACAGCAGATGTAGTAAATACAAGTCCTGTTTTTCCGGGATCCATAACTGATGTTGATATAAGAGCGACTATATCATCACCGGATATATCATATGAAAAGTATTCTTTTATTCTGGAAATAGTATTGTTATCTAGATTGTAATAGGGTATGACGCTATACCCGGAAGCATTCATTAGCGCAGGAACATAACCTGTTATACAATCTAACATTTCTTGTTTATTGTCCATTGTATTATACTCCTTAGTAATATAAGAATATAAGACTGTAACAAGTAATTAAATGCTACAGTCTCAAGTGATTGTTTCAGAATAAATTAAACAGACAGAAAATTATAAAACCTCGTAAGCTGTTCCATATGTTGCCATAGCTTTGGCCTTTGCCTCTTGGATATTCTTAGCATCAATAAGAACATTCTGTACTTTGCCGGTTTGTCTGTCTTTTAGACGTATTGTATACTTAGCCATAATGTACCTCCTTAAAATCCTTTAGTACATTATATATATATATATATATAGTCAATACTTTTATAAAAAATATGACAGAATTTTCTATTCCATTTTTATTGAACATATATAAGATAGAAAATACTAAGAGACAGTAAATAACTGGAGTTTAGAGATAGATTTATATTATTTTATGTAGTAAATTAATAAAGTATTAAATACTTGTGATATAATGTGTATGTGAGCATACAAATGAGTATGCAACACAAAAATCAAATTAAAATGGAGAAATGTGGCAATGTGTGAGGCATTGGATAAAATAGAGGAAATCGGAGTTAAAAAGGGCATTTTGATCGGTAGAGAAGAAGGCAGGCAGGATACTGGGTGTAGATCAGGGTGAAGATTTAGTGTCCAGGCTAAACGGTATTTTAGCAAGAGAAAGAAATATAGAAAAGATTCTTAAGGCAAGCGAAGATAGGGAGTACAGAAAAGAATTGTTGCGAGAGTATAATCTTATATAATTGCTTAGATTTTATTGAAGTGTAAAACCTTTAATGGGTTTGTGTAGTTTTAGAAGATAGGGTTTGAAAAAATCCTATCTTTTTTATTTCAATGATGAATAGTTGAAATAAACTTTTTATCCATATTTATTACAAAAAACAAAAGAAATATTGAGGAATAAATTGCCGGATGATATAATTTTCTTAAAATTATTAGTAGATGGGGAAATAAATGGGATTACGTTTTAGGAAAAGTATTAGGATTTGCAAAGGTATGAAGTTAAACTTCGGGAAAACAGGTGTAGGTGTTTCTTTTGGAACGAGAGGTCTGCATTATACAGTTCATTCAAGTGGAAGAAGAACCGCTTCTGTAGGAATTCCCGGTACAGGAATATCGTATGTCAGCTCAAGTGGAGGTGGCAGGTCTAAAAGAAGTAGGGCAGGTGCATGTGTAAAAGCACAAAGAGCGATTCAAGTACAGCAACAAAAAGAAGAAGAATATAACAGAAATTGTGAAATGGTAGATGATTTTAACGAACTTCTTGATATGATACGTTCCATTCATGAAGAATGTAGTGAGACAATAGACTGGATTTCACTGAAAAATAAACCTGAGCCGTTCAACAATATGTTACCGGGCCCGCATGAGGAAGAGGCACTTAGAAGTTTACATGATGCCAAGCCGGGATTTATAGGGAAACTTATACCTGCTGCGCATAACAATAAAATGAAAAAGCTTAATGACGCTGTTTTGGCTGCCCGAGAGGAAGATAAGCAAGTATATGAGGATTGGGAAAATATGAAAAAGCTTGCAACACAAGTTCTGTCAGGGGAGATTGACAGTTATTTTTATGTTGTTTCTGAAATGCATCCGTTTGATGAGATATTGGATTACGGAAGTGACTTTAATATAGGTACAGATATACCTAATATTTTAGAAGTGGAGTTTCACGCAAAGACTGATAAAGTGGTGCCTAATCACGTTTTAGAGATTACAAAGACAGGAAAGTTGTCTTCAAAAAAGATGACGAAGACAATGCACTATGATATAGCTCAAGACTATATTTGCAGCTGTGTTTTAAGAACAGCGAGAGAAGTATTTGCGTTATTACCTATAGATAGTGTAGTTATTCATGTCGTGGATAAAGTTCAGCCTATAATCGGAAATGAATACGAGGATACAGTGCTTTCTGTTCTTATAGACAGAAAGAGATTTGAACAGATAAGCTTTAGCGGAATAGATGCCTCCGATACTATAGAAATGTTTAAGTGTAATATGAGCTTTAAAAAAACAGGCGGTTTAAAGCCGGTAAAGAGGGTTGAATTTTAGATACTGAGGAATGAGATATGAAAATTTGCAGAAATTGTAAAAAGTTTATAGATAATGATGCTTTGGTCTGTCAATACTGCGGTTGTGTAAACAGAAATGATAACAGTGTAACTAGAGGTAATATTGAAAGAAATACTCAGGCTCCAAGAAAAAAGAGTAAGTTATGGCTGTGGGTGCTCGGTTGGATGTGTTTTTTTCCAATACCGCTAACTATACTTGTTGCAAGAAGTAAGAAGCTTAATAATGTGGCAAAAGCGGTAATATTGATATTGTTTTGGGGTATTCTTATTCGTGTCGGAACAAAAAAAGAAAAGCCCGGTGATATAACCGGTACAACTGAAATTGTAAGGGAAATGCCTTCACAAGATGATACAAGCGGTGAAAGTATGTCACAGGAGAGTACCGCTGTTGAAAGTACACAGGAGACTCAGACACCTGTAACGGCACAATCAATAAGTTTTGTTGAAATAAAAAACGTTATGAATGTTGGAGATACTTGGCAGGCTGTAGCAATTATCTCACCTGAGAATACACAGGATAAAACAGTTGTTTGGACTTCAAGTAATGAGGCGGTTGCTACTGTTGACAGGGAAGGTAATATTGCAGCATTAGGTGGCGGTGTGACAACAATTACCGCAAAAACATCAAACGGTATTGAAAATTCTTTTGATATAAGCGTTGAAGAGCATAAGGATGTAGATAAGAGATTGATGCAGGTGATTACTGATTGGAACAGAACCGACGACAATAATATCGGACATGAGTGGTCATATGATATAAGAATCAACGGTGAAAGAGCTAAAGGAGAGATGGAAGTGGCTGTAGGTGACAATATTTCTTTTTCTGCAAGAATGGAGGAAGAAGATACAAAGCCTGATATAGGTTCGGAATCGGCTTCTCATATAGTTACAAAAGAAGACATTATGAACGGATTCAGCACTTCACTTGAAGTGGTAGTAACTGAAAACGGTGGAAGAAATAAAGGTAAGAGCGCACACTTTGTAGTAACATATAAGTTTGTCCCGAAATAAATAAGTTTGTCCTCCTTCCTTGACTTGACCAGAATAAAAAAGTATAATCACATCTTCAACAGTTGGACAGTGGAAAAGTGGCTTAAAATCCTGTATTTACAAGGTTTTAGCCACTTTTTTCTTCTTTGCAAAAAATGTTGTATGGAACGTCTAGGTTGAAATTTTTTTTATTTTTTTATTTAAATCTTTTGGCTGGTATTATTTTTTGTCTAACCCAAGGTCCATTATAGCATTTAATGCCGTTAGAACTTGGGAATTATTATATGTCGACATATAGCATACATCTTCTAAGTTAGCTACTTGTATGTTGCTTAGAGTTTTTATAATACTGTCTACAGTAAAGCATGTTCCATACATATCAAGTTTCTTTTCCAGAAGTCTATATATAAGGAGTGCTGTATAACAGATCATAAAGTGTGCGACTATACGCTCTCTCTTTTGATGAAATACAGATCTGGCTGAGAAATTGGTTTTCATTACTCTGAAGCAGTCTTCTATTTTATATCTGTTTGAGCTGATATCTAAGATATACTTGGCCAAATCGTTAAGATTCGTTGCCACTACATAGAATCCGTCATACTTCTCTTCCTCATTGATAACATCAAGATTAAGCTCATATGTATCTACAGTTTCCTCGCCTGAACGTGTAGTTGTAGTTCGCTTTATAAAACGTGTTATGTCATTTGCTCCTTTTTTATAGGCTTCAGGGTCTATGTTTGTAAGGAGTTTTTTTGCTCTTTCAATCTGACGATTACGTACAAATCTTTGGTATTCCATCATCTTTCTTGAGAATGATACAATAATCTTTTGAGGAATTATGGCCTTTGACTTAATCTTCCTAACAGTGCCGTTCTTGCACGTCTTCTCTTCATATAGTCCCAGGTCAAAAGCTTTATCAGCAGGTATAATCTTATATATTCTATCTTCATAAAGTGATGCGTTAGACTTGTCAAATCTGTCATTTGCTTTATAGTTGCCGGTTTATCATTAGATAATAAGCGATAGTCAATATCACTAAAAACAGCTCCTTTTAAGGTGTTGGAAAGCATATTTATAGATTGTGTGACGATAAAAGCTCTACCGCCCATTGAATTAAAGTTCCTTATGTTAAAAGAGCCTAAGCCTGCATCAGCACAATAAATAAACTTTTTCACTTTAAACATAGTTATAAGCTTTGGCTCTAAAGGAATAGCAGTGGTTTGCTCATTATCTGAACCAGATGTAATACACATAGACAGCGGTATACCGTCTTTATCCATAAATAATCCCATTTGTGCAATAGGATTTGGCCTATGTTCTTTGCTTACACCATATTTTCTTAAACTTTTAGTTACCTCACTGGTTACTGCATCTACATAGTCGTCATCATTTGGTTTTGTTTCAAAGTAATAGTTTGAACAGTCATAAAAGCATACAGAGGTATCTCTTTTTACTATCTTAGTACTGGCATCATATAGATGAGAGATATATTCATCGTAATGATTGTACATTATATCAAGCGTACGAAGGAGCGGGATCCTGTGATTTTTTGTCATACCAAAGTTTCATACTTTATTATATCACATAATATAACAATAAAATAAAGAGAATTTAACAGCAAGAATCCTTTATTTATAAGGCTTTGGAGGGTTTATATATATGACTAAGTGTTGAAGACCCGGGCATCCAAATCGTATTGACAGCAATTTGTGTTTATGCTACTATTACATAGATGCTGCTGTGGCACAGGTGGTAGCGCACCTCATTGGTAGTGAGGAGGTCACGGGTCCGAGTCCCGTCAGCAGCTTGAGTATAACCCTTGATTTTACAAGGGTTATTTTTTATATATAACCATAGAGTCCTCGTACGCTGACTTCACCGCTGATAATTCTTTTTATTTTTCCTTCGGCATTTACAAGCAAGGCACCTGTTTCATCGATTCCAAGTGCGACGGCTTGATAACTACCTTTAGGGTCAAGAATCTTCACGTCTTTACCGATATTTGCCAAATGCTTTTCATAATTTTCTTTAAGTACGCTCATATCCTCTGTTTTTAAAAAAGTATTAAAGTTCTTATAGAAGTGATATATAATACCTGCAATCAATTTAGCTCTGTCCATTAAAATACCGGTTTCCAGTAAAAGAGATGATGCCATATCTTTTATATCATCAGGGAATTCCTTATTATTAACATTTATACCCATTCCTGAAATAATGTATTTTATACCGTCCATATCGGAGCTCATTTCCGTAAGTATACCTGATATTTTCTTTGAATTTATGACTATATCATTCGGCCATTTGATGGTGGTGCTTATAGGGTAAAGCTCTTCTATAGCATCACAAATGGAGATGGCGGTTACAAGGGTGATCATAGAAGCCTTTTCTACAGCAATTTCAGGCTTTATACAAAGGCTCATAAAGATACCGGTTCCGGCAGGTGAACTCCAACTTCTTCCCATTCTGCCTTTTCCCAAAGTTTGCATATCGGCTACTACAAGGAAGTCGGAATTTATCTTGTCTGCCATCAGTCGGGCATAGTTATTGGTGGAGTCGACTTCATCCAGATATATTATCTGTGGTGCATTGGAGAGTTTAAAAGAATTTATATTTTGCTCTATTTCCACTTGATTTAGAATATCGCTTTTTGCCAAAAGAAGATAGCCTTTGTTATTGACGGATTCTATATTGTATCCGTCTTTTTTTAATGCGGAAATAGCCTTCCATACGGCAGTCCTTGAGACACCCAGACTTTCTGAAATATCTTGACCGGATACGTGAATGCTATTTGATAATAAGATTTTTAAAACTTCATTCTTTAACATATTTCTCCTTATATGTCATATAAAAAATAATGTATCAAGTGGGATTCGAACCCACAGTCTTCAGAGTCGGAGTCTGATGCGTTATCCAATACGCTATTGATACAAACAAATATTACAAAATTATATCATTTTTTATAATAAATTGATAGGTGCTTTTTGCAATAATATTTGATAAAATAATACCGAAATCAAAAGGTTATAAATTAATTATAAAGAGGCATTTATGAGAAATAAAAAAATAATAACAGGAATAGGTATGATGGCAGTGATGATGGCGGTTGCTACGGGCTGCAGCAATACAAGCAAGGCGGTAAGCACCGAGGAGACCACTACAGTTGCCGAGTCTACCATGTCTGAAGAGGAAAAAGTATTATCGGATTATAAAACATATGGTATGCAAAAGGATCCGATTCCGGGAATTATAGAGCTTGTGAAGGCATATCAGTATGCAAAAGTAAATGCGGATGCCAGAAGAATGTACAATGTTTTTGGAAGAAGCGATGAGGACGGACTTGCGGATTTGCAGGCAAAACTTACAGATGAGGCAAAGGTATACGAATCATTTGATGATACTGTTACCTATGTGACAAAGGGATATGAGGATAATTCATATGTGGTATTTATCAGTTCAAATGTAAAGTTCCATGATATTGATACAAAGGCACCTATGCTTACATGGGCATATGTAAAAGAAGAGCCTAAGGATGCTTTTTATATGGTAGAGACTGATAAGTTGACTGCTGAAGAGAGGCAGTATGTGGATGAGGTTTCCAAGTCGGAAGATATTATTGCTCTTGATGCACAGATGAGAAAAGACCTTGCAACGGCAGTAACAAGTGATATACAGCTTGGAACACTTTATTCTATTTGGGTGCAAAATGCGTCTACAAATGAGAGCGGTGCTGCAGTGGAAACTTCAGAGCAACCTACAGAAACAACTGTTGAGGAAAGTACTGTGGAAAGTATTACAGAAACAAGTAAAGAGGAAGCCAATGTATCCATATCGGAGACAAAGAGCGGAAACTGATATGGATGTAAGAGATTTTTGGTATGATTTACCACAGGAACTTATAGCACAGGATCCGCTTGAAGACAGAGCTTCTTCAAGGCTTTTGGTACTTGATAAAGTAAGCGGAGATATCAGTCATAAGCATTTTTTCGATATTATAGATTATTTAAATGAGGGTGATTGCCTGGTACTTAATGAAACCAAGGTAATACCTGCAAGACTTATGGGTGTAAAAAAGGATACCGGAGCGGCAATAGAAATACTTCTTTTAAAGAGAAAGTCAAAGACCGCCTGGGAATGCCTTGTAAAACCCGGAAAAAAATGTAAGGTCGGAGCGAAGATTGATTTCGGAGACGGAGTACTTTCAGGAACAATAGTGGATATTGTGGAGGAAGGTAACAGAATAATCGAGTTTGAGTTTGAAGGGATTTTTGAAGAAATCTTGGATAAGCTTGGAACCATGCCGCTTCCACCATATATTACGCATGTGTTGAAGGATAAAAACCGATATCAGACAGTATATGCAAAGAATGAGGGATCTGCTGCGGCACCTACGGCAGGTTTGCATTTTACAAAGGAGCTGCTTGAGAAAATAGAAAAAAAAGGTATCAGACTTGCAAAGGTTACGCTGCACGTGGGGCTTGGTACTTTCAGGCCGGTAAAGGTAACGGATGTGAATGAGCATCATATGCATTCCGAGTTTTTTCAAATCTCAAAAGAGGCTGCAGATATCATTAACAGTACAAGAGAAAACGGTAAAAGAGTAATTTGTGTGGGAACCACAAGTACCAGAACTATAGAAAGCGCGGCGGATGAAAACGGACATCTGGAAGAAAAGTCGGGGTGGACAGATATTTTCATATATCCCGGATATAAGTTTAAGGTTTTGGATGCTCTTATTACAAACTTCCATTTACCGGAGTCAACTTTGGTAATGCTTGTGAGCGCATTGGCAGGAAGAGAAAATATATTGCATGCTTATGAGGAGGCTGTAAAGGAGAAATACAGATTTTTCAGCTTTGGGGATGCGATGTTTATAAATTAAATATATTTTTAGAAAGGTTTTTTATGAAGATGAGAAAAAGCATTGTGGCATTACTTGTTTTATCAATGATTATCGGATTGATGAGCTTTAGTGTATACGCCGCAACAGTAAGAAAGGTAACTACAAGTAATTACACACCGCAGCAGAGTGAGCCTGCCACAAGAATCTATGTAAGCAAGACAAGCAAGGAGCTTACACTTATAGCCGACAATAAGGTAATAGGTAAGTGGCCATGCAGTCTTGGAGAGTTTTCAGCAAACGGAACAAAGCAAAAGCAGGGGGACAGAACAACTCCGAATGGCGATTATTATATCTGTGTAAGAAATGATAAGAGTGCATATCATTTATCTCTTGGACTTTCTTACCCTGATAAGGCGGCAGCCGACAGAGGATTTGAACAGGGAATTATTACACAGGAAGAAAAGGATGCCATCTACACAGCTATTGATAAGAAGGTATGTCCTCCATGGAATACAGCACTTGGCGGTGCAATAATGATTCACGGAAATTATCAAAAAGGTGTACCTACAGCAGGTTGTGTTGCTGTAAGCAATGATGTAATGGATATTATCTGGCCATATGGACAGCTTGGAATCAAGGTTTCGGTAGGACCATAAAGATATAGGGCATGTTATAGGCTTTGTCTATAATATGTCTTTTTAAATGGAGAGAATATGAATATTAGGAGAGCAAAATTCTCAGATATAAACAGGCTTCTTGATATATATAAAAAAGCAAGAGAATATATGAGAGCAACGGGCAATCCACATCAGTGGAAGAATTCTTATCCAAGTAAAAAGCTTGTAAAAGACGATATAGAGAATAAAGTATGCTACGTAATTGAAAGAGGAGGTCATATTTGTGCCTGCTTTACATTTATGAAAGGCCGTGAAAAGAGCTATGAGCGTGATTTTTCATGTGGTAAAGACTATGGAATAATACATAGAGTGGCGAGTGATGGAATTGAAAGAGGAATTGTAAGAGAAATAATAAATTTTACAAAGAAAGACGGACTGTTGAGAATAGATACACATGAGGACAATATCACAATGCAAAGAGCTTTGGAAAATAACGGGTTTAAAAAGCTCGGTATTATATATCTGCATGACGGAAGTCGCAGGATATTATATGAATTAAAGGAGGAGTTATGATCAGACATGTAAAAGCGGAGGATTTGGACAGACTGGCTGAGATAGAAGCTGCATCTTATCCTAAAGCAGAGGCGGCAGGTAGGGAAAGCATAAAAAAGAGAATGGAAAGTTTTCCGGAGTGCTTTTGGATACTGGAAGAGGATGGGATTATAAAGAGTTTCATAAACGGTATGGCTACAGATGAAGAGGACCTTACCGATATTATGTATGATGATGCCTCTATGCATAAAGAAAACGGGGATTGGCAGATGATATTCTCCGTAGTTACGGAAAAGCCTTACAGAGGTCAGGGGCTTGCAAATCAGGTGATGAATAAGGTAATAGAGGATTCCAAGGCAAGGGGAAGAAAAGGAATTGTACTCACCTGTAAAGACGGACTCAGATTATTTTATGAGGAATTCGGTTACAAGGATGAAGGCATATCACAGTCAAATCATGGTGATACTATCTGGTATAAGATGAGAATGACATTTTAGGTGGAATATGGAAGAGCCGGTGAGATCGAAGTGATTTCATCGGCTCTTGTTTTATTTGTAGATACCTTCATCTATTAAGTTTTGTACATAGTCAAGGAAAAGCTTAATTGTCGGATGGGATTTTTTTATGTTCATATAATGTAATGAAAAATGTCTCATATTTGCATTATCAAGCGGATATGTTATCACCTTGTCGCTATCCAATAAATTCTGAGTGGAAAATCTTGAGCAGATACTTATGCCCATACCGTGAACTATCATCTGCTGTATGGATTCAAGGTCATTCGTCTGTGCAATTACATTCAAATCGCTTTTCTTTATACCGAGCCCTTCAAGAAGTTTGCTGGCTACAAACTGGGTGCCTGATCCGTTTGATCTTAAGATCATAGGATATTTTAAGATTTCGGATATCTTTGCACGGCTTTCTTTAAGCTTTTTATACTCCTCTGTGGCAGGTGTAACAAGCATAAGATGATCGGGACATACTTTCAAGCTCTCACAAAGCGGTGAGCTTATGTCTTTGCCGGTGAAAGCTATATCAACGCTGTCACTAAGTAGCAGTTCCGCAATTTCATCACTGCTTCCCTGCCAGATACTGAAGTGCATTTCGGGGTATTTTTTCTTAAAACCTGCAATGATTTCCGGCAAAAGATATCCTGAAGGTATGGAGGAAGCACCTATATGTAACATACTTTTAGATGACTGCTGCAGTGAGAGCACAGCCTGATCCTTAGTCTCCACTATTTTTCTGGCATAGGAGAGAAATGTCTCACCCTCAGGTGTAAGAGTAATGGACTTTGTAGTTCGTAAAAGCAGCTTTCTTCCCAAATCATCCTCTAAGTTTTGAACATGTGAGCTTATAGTTGACTGTGACAGATATAAATATTTTGCAGCCTGTGAAAAACTCTTTAATTCGGCTGTGGCCACGAAAGCCTCCAATTGTCTGAATTCCATAAATTATCTCCTTTAATATAATTATAGGTTTATTTATAGATAAAGTCAATAAATGGTTGTGCAAGATTAGTTAACTGTATAAAAAGAAAAATAAAAATAATTTCAAAGTTTTTTAAAAAACATGTTGACAACAACTTTTATATATTGTATTATATCGAAGTGTTCAAAAAACACAGAACACAAAAAAATAAAAAAGCGCCTTTAGCTCAGTTGGTAGAGCAGTAGACTCTTAATCTATTTGTCCAGGGTTCGAGTCCCTGAAGGCGCATGAAGGTCCTACTTGATAGACAGTGAGCTATTGGGAAGGGCTTTTTTTATTGTATAATGAATAAAATTAGGTTATAATTAAAGACAATGCTTAAATGCAAAAGCAGTGAATTTGTTTCGACTTTGTGCAAAGGAGTTATATATGCTGAGAGTTGGTATGCTAACAAGTGGAGGAGATTGTCAGGCCTTAAACGCAACAATGCGCGGTGTGGCAAAGAGTCTTTACAAATCTGATAAAGAGGTGGAAATAATAGGTTTTCTTGAAGGCTACAAGGGGCTTATGTATGAGGAATACAGAGTAATGAAACCTTCAGATTTTTCGGGTATATTGACAACGGGCGGAACTATGCTCGGAACCAGTCGTCAGCCTTTCAAACTTATGAGAGAGCCCGATCAAAACGGATTGGATAAAGTAGAAGCTATGAAGTCCACATATAAAAAGTTGAAACTTGATTGTCTTGTGGTGCTTGGTGGAAACGGATCACAAAAGACGGCAAATCTTTTAAGTGAAGAGGGCTTGAATGTTATCGGACTTCCAAAGACTATAGATAATGATCTTTACGGTACGGATATGACATTCGGTTTTCAAAGTGCAATGGAAATAGCTACAAATGCTATTGACTGTATACATACTACAGCAGCTTCTCACAGCAGAGTCTTTATTGTAGAAGTAATGGGGCATAAGGTGGGATGGCTTACACTGTACGCAGGTCTTGCAGGCGGTGCGGATATCATTTTGATACCTGAGATACCTTATGATATCAAAAAAATAGCCGAGGCTATAAAGATAAGAGAAAAGGAAGGCAAGAAGTTTACCATACTTGCAGTGGCAGAGGGTGCAATATCAAAGGAAGATGCGGCCCTTTCAAAAAAAGAATTAAAAAAGAAGAAGCTGAAAGATGCAGGCAGATATCCTTCCATAAGTTATGAAATAGGAGATATGCTAAGTGCCGAGACAGATGTTGATGTAAGAGTGACGGTTCCGGGACATACGCAAAGAGGCGGAGACCCGAATCCTTATGACAGAGCTCTTTCTACAAGGCTTGGTGCGCATGGAGCCGAACTTATACTTGGAAAAAAGTTTGGTCGCCTTGTGGTATTAAAGGGCACAGAGGTTACAGATATTGCTTTAAATGAGTCTGCCGGTAAATTAAAATATGTAGATCCCGAGTCTTCACTTGTAAGAGAGGCAAGACTTGTGGGAATAAGCTTTGGCGACAAATAGAAAGGAAGCAAATGGCTTATACAGCATTATATAGGAAGTTTCGACCTTCAAATTTTGATGAGGTAGTAGGTCAGGAAGCTATAACAAGAACTTTAAAAAATCAGTTAAAGACCGGAAGAATATCACATGCATATCTTTTTTGCGGAACAAGGGGTACAGGAAAAACAAGTATAGCCAAGATAATGGCAAGGGCACTCAATTGTGAAAATCCCACAGATGCGGGACCGTGTAATGAATGCCCAACCTGTAAGTCAATATTAAGCGAAGCTTCCATAAATGTAGTGGAAATAGATGCGGCTTCCAATAACGGTGTGGACAATATAAGAGATATAAAGGAACAGGTACAATATCCGCCAACTTTCGGAAAGTACAAAGTGTTTATTATAGATGAGGTGCATATGCTTTCTACAGGAGCATTCAATGCACTTTTAAAAACTCTTGAAGAACCGCCGCAATATGTTATATTTATTCTGGCAACCACAGAGGTACATAAGCTGCCGGTTACAGTGCTGTCAAGATGCCAAAGATATGATTTTAAAAGAATAGGCATCGACACCATATCGGAAAGGTTAAAGAGCCTGTGTAAGAGTGAAGGTGTTGATATAGAAGACAGGGCGCTTGAGTATATTGCAAAGTCTGCAGACGGAGCTATGAGAGATGCACTCAGTCTTTTGGATGAATGTATTTCGTTTTTACAAAATGAAAAGATAAGCTATGAAGCGGTACTGGATATACTTGGGGCTTCAGATATAAGCGTATTTAATGAGCTTTTGGACGGAGTACTTGAGGGCAATACTATAGAAGTGTTGAATCTTTTGAATAATTCCATAATAGACGGAAAAGAGATAGGGCAGTTTGTGACGGATTTTCTATGGTATCTGAGAAATATTCTGATACTTAAGTCCACACAAAATGACAGTTCGCTGGTTGACATGTCGGACCAGAACTTACAAAATTTAAAAGAAAAAGCAAATACTGTTTCCAAAGAAACTCTTATGCGGTATATTAGAAATTTGTCGGAGCTTTCCAATAAATTAAAGACGGCTACACAAAAAAGAGTTGTGGCGGAACTTGAATTTATAAGACTTATGACTCCTGAGATGGAGGATAATCTGGACAGTGTGCTTGAGAGACTCTCAAGACTTGAGTCGGGAGTAAGGCCTGTTAACACGGTACAAAGAAGTCCGGAAGAAAAGGCGGATATCACGATAGAGGATGAAGTCATAGAGCTTCCGAAGGCGACCTATGATGATTTCATGGCAATAAAGAAAGAATGGAACAGCATAGTGGAACATCTTGGCGGTAAGGCAGGCAGTGTATATAAGGAAGCTGAGATAGAGCCGGTAAAAGAAGGCGGTATAGATGTTATTTTCTTTAACAAGATGTTTTACGATATGGGAAATAAGGAGACGACAATCTTAGATTTGCGTACATTTTTAAGTGAAAAATACGGAAAAGATATTGCAATCCGGATTTCTTTAAGAGAAAATAAGATTGTAAGAAACACAAGATATGTTTCGATAGACGAGATAAAATCTGTTATAAACACAGACATTATTATAGAACAGTAAGGAGATATTTATGGCAAAGCGTGGCGGTTTCGGTGGAGGCATGATGCCCGGTAATATAAATCAGTTGATGAAGCAGGCTCAAAAGATGCAAAAGCAGATGGAAGAGCAAAGTGCGGCCTTTGAAGGTAAGGAGTTTAGCGCAAGTGCCGGAGGCGGTGCGGTAAGCATTACCGTTTCAGGTAAAAAGGAAGTCACAAAGGTATCTATAGATAAAGAAGTGGTAGATCCTGACGATGTGGAAATGTTAGAAGATTTGATAATGGCGGCTACAAATGAGGCTCTAAGAAAGATGGAAGAAGAGCATTCCGCATTGATGGGCGGCATTGCAGGTGGAGCAGGAAAGTTGCCATTCTAATGGATTATTACAGCAGTCATATCAGCAAGCTTATAGAGGAACTTTCAAAGCTGCCGGGGGTGGGAGCAAAGTCCGCACAAAGGCTTGCTTTTCACATAATTGGAATGTCAAGTGAACAGGTAGAGTCATTGTCAAGGGCAATAAAAGATGCCAAGGGCAATGTGAATTATTGCAAAGAATGCTATACCTTGACAGACGGAGAAGTCTGTCCTATATGTGCCAGTGAAAAAAGAGATCATAAGACCATAATGGTAGTGGAAAACACAAGGGATTTGGCGGCATATGAAAAGACCGGAAAGTATAATGGAGTATATCATGTTTTACACGGGGCAATTTCACCTATGCTTGGAATAGGTCCGGCGGATATTAAGCTGAAGGAACTGATAAAAAGACTCGAGGGTGATGTAGATGAAGTTATAATTGCCACAAACTCCACACTTGAGGGTGAGACTACGGCAATGTATATAGCAAAACTTGTAAAACCCACAGGTATAGAGGTGAGCAGGATAGCAAGCGGAGTCCCTGTAGGCGGGGATTTGGAATATATTGACGAAGTGACTCTGTTGAGGGCACTTGAGGGAAGAAGAGCACTCTAGGGTGCAAAAGTAAAAAATCTTGAGGTTTGGTGCAAGTATGGATAAATATGAATTTAATTTAAAGGTTGAACAACTGAATAAATTGGTGAAAAGCGGTGACTACAAGGCTGCCATGAGAATCACCGATACAATCGACTGGAGTAGAGTTCATAATGCAGGCTTATTGACAACCGTTTCAGAAGTCTATGAAAAAAACGATGAGTATAAGGAAGCCAGAGAGGTATTGCTTTTGGCCTATGACAGAGCACCGGTCGGTAAAAGAGCTTTGTACAGGCTTACCATGCTTGCGATAAAAGAGGGAGATATAGCGGAGGCTGAAGCTTACTACAGAGAATATATCGAGATATCACCTCAAGACAGCAGAAAATATCTTATGGAATATCATATTGCTGTGGCAAAGGGTGAAGACATACATAAGAAGATTAGAATTCTTGAGAAGTACAGTGATATCGAGAAGATGGACGAGCAGTGGAAATACGAACTCGCACAGCTTTATGCTCAGGCAGGAAGAATAGATGATTGTATAAAGACCTGTGATGAAATAATGCTTTTATTCGGAGTCGGTGAGTATGTGGAAAAGGCCGCGACTTTGAAGGAGTCAACAGGCTGTCCTTTAAGCTCAAAGCAGCAGGAGCAGGTTGATAACAAGGAGTTCTATGAGGACAGATTAAACTCGCTTGCAAAGCAGTATGAAAGTGAGAATTATCCGAATCTTAATCTGGATGATATGAGTGCATATAAACCCAGAGAGGAAAAAAGAACTACTATAAGTCTGATTGACGAGGAAGAAATTCCCGATGAGGAGGCTTCCATAAATACTGAGCTTTTTCCAAAGACTGTCGGTGTAAACGAAATAAGGATATCAGAAACAACATTTAAGGGGGAAAATGTGAACCCGGAATTTGAAATAGAACTCAAGAGAGCCATAGCAATCACAAATGAAAATCTGAATAAGATGAAGACTGAGGGCGATCATGCATCTATGAGAGAGATAGATGAAGAGGTCAGAGCACATATGGAAAGGGTGGAGAGAATCAAACAGGGAAGATTTAATGCTCCACCGGTGATGGGTGAAAGAAGAAAAAGCAGAATAAGTAATCATTTTGACAGTATGGGACTTCCAAAAACTCACGGAAGCAGAGATGAACGTGAGGGCATGGACAAAGTACAAAACACATGGATAAGCGATGAAGAGGAAAGAAAGTCTTCAGAAAATGACGATACATCTGAAGATTCACACATTGCGGAGCCTGTTTTAGAAGATACGGTTTCTAAAGCGGAGCAGACCGAAGACAGTGAAAATATAATAGAGCATGCTGATGAAGTAGAAAAAGTCTATGTAGACGAGGCTGATGTCGCGGTTGAATCGGATATCGAAGAAGAAAAAAATGATAAGATTGATTTGATAAATATCAATGCAAATAAGAGTGATGTAATTCAAAGTAATACGGCTCAAAGTGATGAGGATCATGATTTCATAGAGGAGATACCTGATGAACTGCCTGTAAAGAATATTACAGTTACAGAAACAGCTTCAACAAAGGTATTGGAAAACTATGTCCCGGAAAAGAAGAATCCTATATTTGATAAGGATGATTTAATAAACAGCTATTTTGACGATGAAATAGACATGGGTGTACCTACAGTTTCATCTGTTATGGCCAAAAGAAAAGAACAAAAGGATATAGTCCAAAGCAGTATAAAAAGTGAAACAACAATGGAAGTGGTAGATGATGAAGAAATCTATTACACAAAGGAAGAAAGAACTTTTGTAACAAAGGTAAAGAAGGGTGAAGAACCTGAGGAAATCTTTATAGAGCCTGAGTATAAAGAAGTGGAAGCCGAGGATGAAGGTACCGTTATGATAGAAGAAAACGATATTCAAGAGGATACAACAGAAGAAACAGATATTCAAGGGGAAGCGGAAAAGGAAAATGAAGAGATTGCAGAATCGGATTCATCCATAGATGGAGAAGAGGGCGATACCGTTGTTATTGAAGAGAGTGTGGAAGAGGCTGCAAATGATGAAAGTAGGGAGGTTGATTTACCTGTGCACGGAAAGGTAATGAAAGCAAAAGCGCCAAAATCAAGAGAGCCGAAGGAATATTTGATGAGAAGACCGGGCTCCATAATGGTAGAGGGTATAACAGGACAAAAGGCTCTTGAAAATGCTATAGAGGTGTTGAGAGAGGTAAATGAACTTACAAAGATAAAGCATACAGTATTGAAAATCAAGGCAAAGAGCCTTAATGCAAAAGGAGTGATGAACTCTATTGATAAGATTAAGGGCAAAGATCTTATTATAGTTGATGCGGGATACCTTGATGATAATACTATTGCGGAACTCATAGAGTTTATCAGAGACGGTAAGGAGACTGTAGTATTTGCGGATACAATCGAAGGCATTGCAAACCTTATAGAAGCAAACGATCTTTTGCATGGAATGAGTCTTGTTATGAGAGAGGAAGAGGTTCCTGTAAAGAGAAAGAATATTGTGGCAAATATTGAGCTGAAGGATAAAGCAAAGGAGCCTGAGAAGGAAGAAAGTATGGAGGCACAGGAGAAAGCTGTTGAGGAAGCCGATACCGAAAAAGAGCCGCAGAGTACTGAAGAATTATCGGACCTTGAAATCATAGCGAATATTTTAAAGAAGGAATATGGCGAGGATTTCCAGTTTGAAATGCAGGAAATCGGAAGCTCGGACAGCATTACCTTCCATGCAAACAACAAACCCGAGTCTGATGTTAAAGAGGAAGAAAAAGAGGCCATTAAGATTGAGCCTGTTATATCACAGCCTGTAAAGGAAGAAGATAAAGAAGTAGAAAAAGCTGAGATACTGGATGAAGAGCCTGATCAGATTGAAGAGAAGGAAGATGAAGATATCTATATAGCGGATGAGGAAGAAGACGGTGAAGATAATGCTCCTATGGATGTGGACGATTTTATTAACTATGCACTCAGTTATGCAAAGGAGATAGAATGCGTACTTTACAACAAGGCAAAGTATGCTGTTGAAGAAAGAGCGGATTATATGAAGGAGGATAAAACTCCATTGACCAGAAAGAATGCCAGAAATCTTATAGATCATGCAGCAGACCTTGCTGAAAGGCCGGGCGTTGTGAAGGCTATATTCGGCTTTATGAATCCGAAGTATGATAAAGAAGGCAGACTGATTCTAAGAGAGGAGCATTTTAGGATATAATGTGTTTTAATGTTCTGGAGGTTGGCATATTACTGTTTTTTATAGGAATGATGGCGCGAGGGTATAGGAAGGGCCTTTTAAAAATATCCATTACAATGCTGGCGCTCATATCAAGTGTAATTGCTTTGAATTTTGTAAATCCATATCTCAGAAATGAGTTGCAACAAAATACCAAGATAAATCAATTTGTATTAACTAAGATTTATGAAAAAATAGGGCTTAATGAGATGCATGAGGACTCATCAAATGCCGAGGGAAGAAGTAAGGCAATAGATAAGCTGAATGTACCGACAAAAGTAAAAGATGTGTTGAAGAAAAATGATGACAGAAAGGTATATGATAAGCTTGGAGTATATACTTTTGCGGATTATATTGCAAGCTATGTCACCCAGATGACTGTCAATTCTATAAGTTTTATAGGTTCATTTGTACTCGTTTGGTTGGTGCTTGGAATACTGTTTAAGGGTAACAAGATTCTAAGCAAGATACCGGTTTTGGGCGGAGTCAATCAGTTGCTTGGAGCTTTTACAGGTTTTATTTTTGCATTGATAATATTCTGGGTCGGATGTATTTTTATCATCGCTCTTTCTACAACAAAGACAGGGGCGAATCTTTCGGAAATGTTGGAATGCAGCCCGATTTTGGTATTTTTATCAAGAATGAACCCTATAGCGGTATTTTTAGGACTGTAGGTATGGAGGTTATATGAAATCTAAAAGAAAGCTGATGAATGCATCAAATGTGATAGTCGGACTTTGGGTTATGGCGATGTTTACTATTTTCCCTTTGATCTACAATGATTTTTACTTTGACATCTTGCAGACAAAATATTATACGGTATTGACTCTTTCAATAATAATGATTTTGGCTTTGATTGTTATATGCGGTTTTGCAGGCGGATTCAAAAACTTCTTTGATAAACTTAAAAGCAAGGGGTTTGCATTATGGTTTAAAGAAGAATTCAGCATATGGGATATATGCATAATGATATTCTGGCTGATGAGTGCACTTTCCACAGCATTTGCAGGAAGATTTATAATGGAAGCCATTACAGGAGATAAGGGAAGATATTCGGGACTCTTACTTATTTCTATCTATGTGATACTTTATTTTACAGTAAGTCGCATGTTTTCATTCGGCAAGGTTTACTTTACAGTCTTCCTTGCAGTAAGTATACCTGTATGTTTATTTGGATATACCGATTATTTCAATATGGACATATTGGGATTTAAGGAGAAAATAAGTCCTGAGCAGTGGCCGATATTTACTTCGACAATCGGTAATATAAATACATATACCGCGGTATTGGCGTTTTATATCGCCATCGCAGGAACTCTGTTTATTACCACACCTTTTAAAAGTGACAACGGCAGAGGTGAGAGCATTGGAAAAATAGTTTTCTACTATGTGATAATGTTTATGAACTTTATTGCACTTGCAATGGGTACTTCCGATAACGGTTATCTTACACTTGCCGCATTCTTCGGTCTTGTACCCTTTGTGGCATTCAGAACCATGGAAGGTGTAAGAAGATTTATACTCACGATTTTTACTTATCTTCTCGGAATAAAGATAATACAGCTGATAAATATAAGCTATGCGGGCAAAGTGCTCGGTATTTCAGGCCTGTACGATTTTATAAGTGATTTTAAATATCTGGATTTAATAATTGTTGCTTTGGCAATCGTAGTTATTATCATGTATGTACTTGAATACAGAAAGAAAGAAAAAAGAAGAGACAACGAAGCGCTTTTAAGAAGCTTAAGATATATCTGGCTTGCAATACTTGTTATAATATTTGCGGCAATAGTATTTATGGGAATGAAGATAAACTCGGATGTAACTGCTGCTAAAGAAAAGTACGGTGCTCTTGCAGATTATTTCGTATTTAACGATTCATGGGGTACTTTCAGAGGTTATATATGGAGAGCCGCCGTGGAAGAGTATATGAAGTTCCCGTTGCTTCACAAGATTTTCGGAAGCGGACCGGATACTTTCGGCTTATATATCGGTTTACTTAGAAATGAAGAAATGACAAGTGTAACCGGTCAGTTCTTTGATGCGACACATAATGAGTATATACAATTTTTATTCACTCTTGGACCTATAGCTACAATAGCTTATATTCTGGCACTTATACTTCCAAGTGTTGAAGCTCTCAGAACAAGACTGTTTTATCTTAGAGACAATACAATGCTGCCATATTTGTATGCATGTGCTATTGCAGTAATTTGCTATGCCACTCAGGCTGTTGTAAATTTGAACTTACCTGTAGTAACACCATTTTTATGGATATTCCTAAGTATCATGGTGGCAATACTTAGAGACAAAGGAGAAGTTATAAATGGATAAGATAATACTTACAGGAGATCGTCCTACGGGAAAGTTACATGTGGGACATTATATCGGCTCTTTAAAAAGAAGAGTTGAATTGCAAAATTCAGGAGAATTTAAAAAGATTTTCATCATGGTTGCGGATGCTCAGGCACTCACCGACAATATGGAAAATCCTGAAAAAGTAAGACAAAATATTATAGAGGTAGTACTTGACTATCTGGCATGCGGTATCGACCCTAAGAAGTCCAATATATTTATACAATCCATGGTACCGGAGCTTACAGAGCTTGCATTTTATTATATGAATCTTGTTACAGTTTCAAGACTTCAAAGAAATCCTACAGTAAAGGCTGAGATAGGACTTAGAAATTTTGAAAACAGTATTCCGGTAGGATTTTTCACATATCCTATATCACAGGCATCGGATATTACAGCATTTAAAGCGACTACAGTGCCTGTAGGTGAGGATCAACTTCCTATGATCGAGCAGACCAGAGAGATAGTAAGAAAGTTCAATTCTGTATACGGTGAGACTTTGGTAGAGCCTGAGGCACTTATACCTCAGGAAGATGCGGCAAAGAGACTTCCGGGCACGGACGGTAAGGCAAAGATGAGTAAGTCGCTTGGCAACTGTATCTATCTTTCAGATGACGCTGATACGGTGGCATCAGCAATAAAGACTATGTACACAGATCCTTTACATATAAAGGTAAGCGATCCGGGACATCTTGAGGGTAACACGGTATTTACATATCTGGACGCCTTCTCAAGACCTGAACATTTTGCAGAATATCTTCCGGATTATAAGTCACTTGATGAGCTTAAAGAGCATTATACACGTGGCGGATTGGGAGATATGAAGGTAAAGAAGTTCCTTGCAAGCATAATGGAAGAGACTTTGGCACCTATAAGAGCAAGAAGAGCGGAGTTTGAAAAAGATATTCCGTCAATCTATGAGATGCTTAAGGAAAGCTGTGAAGTGGCAAGAAATGAAGCCGCAAATACACTTTCGGAAGTAAAGAACGCTATGAGAATAAACTACTTTGATGATGCCGAGCTTATAAAGTCACAGGCGGAGAGATTTCAAAATAAATAATAAATTTTAAAATTTAAATCCGAGCTTTATTTATAATCTTATATGAGATTGTAAAATTTAAAGCTCTGATTTCTTTGATTAAAATTTTTAATAAATTTTAAAATAACACTTGACAGTTGAATGAGTATTCAACTATAATAGCAACATAACAGTTGAACAAGTATTCAACCAAGGGAGGTGTATTGAGGTAGAGAGTTTAAGCAGAGAAGAGGCACTGGAAAGAGCCAAGACAAATATGCTTGAAGCTGAAACAACAGATTCACTGTCAAAGCTGTTTAAAGTATTTGGAGATCCTACAAGGATAAAGATACTTTGGGCATTAAATGTACATGAGTTATGTGTACTTGATATTTGTGATGTGCTGGGAATGACAAAGTCGGCGGTATCACATCAGCTTGGTACACTTAAGGAAGCCAAGCTTGTTAAAGCAAGAAGAGAAGGTAAGGAAGTATATTATTCACTTGATGATGAACATGTAAAGGAGATATTTGAAACAGGTATCATACATGTCTCTCATAGATGTAAAGCAGATTTAGAAGGAGAAAAGAAATGAAGAGAGTTTATAAATTAGAAGGTTTGGATTGTGCGGATTGTGCTGCAAAGCTTGAGAAAAAGCTTGCCGCCATTGACGGTATTACAAGTGCAAATATCAACTTTATGACATTAAAATGCACTCTTGAGGCCGAGGCTGAGAAGATGAATGAGATTATTGAAAAGGCCATGGAAATTATAAAGGTTGAAGAGCCTGATGTAGAGGTAAAGAGAGCATAATTTAATTGATGCAGGTGTATTCATTAGATAGAAGGATAATATGAACGATAAGCAAAAGAAGATGTTAAGAAAAATAATTATGGGGGCAAGCCTTTATATAATTGCCGTCATAGTTTCAAAATTAAACTTTTCCATGTCAAATATAATCAGTTTCGGACTGTTCATAGCGGCATATATAATAGTCGGAAAGGATGTATTACTTAAAGCCTTCTCGAATATAAAAAGAGGTAAGGTATTTGATGAAAACTTTCTTATGACTATTGCTACCGTAGGTGCGATTATAATAGGTGAATATCCGGAAGCTGTCGGAGTTATGCTCTTTTATATGGTGGGCGAGTTCTTACAATCTCTGGCAGTAAATAAATCCAGAAAATCCATATCGGATATGATGAATATAAGACCTGATTATGCAAATCTTGTAAAAGAAGACGGCAGTGTGGAAACTGTGGATCCTTATGATGTGGAAGTAGGAAATATCATACTGGTAAAGGCCGGAGAGATTATTCCTTTAGACGGAATAGTAGTTTCAGGTAAGGCAATGCTTGATACTTCGGCACTTACAGGTGAGTCGGTTCCAAGAAGTGTAAATGAGGGCGCCAATGTATATAGCGGAAGTATAAATAAGGACGGTCTTTTAAAGCTTGAGGTTACGAAGGAATTCAGTGATTCTACAGCAAGTAAGATTCTTGATCTTGTGGAAAATGCCGCAGCAAAGAAGTCAAAGACAGAAAACTTTATCTCAAAGTTTGCGGGGATATATACTCCTATAGTTGTTTTTGCGGCTATAGCACTGGCTGTGATTCCGCCTTTTGTATTTCCGGGAACAGGATTTGCCACATGGATTTACAGGGCACTTACATTCTTAGTTGTATCATGCCCTTGTGCATTTGTTATAGCGATTCCTTTAAGCTTTTTCAGCGGCATAGGTGCATCATCAAAAATAGGTGTGCTCATAAAGGGAAGCAATTATCTTGAACTTTTAGCCGGAGTAAAGACTTTTATGTTTGATAAAACCGGTACCTTGACAAAGGGAGTTTTTGAGGTGGTAAGCCTACATCCAAATAATGTAAGTGAAGAAGAATTGTTAAGAAAGGCCGCAATGGCGGAAGAGTATTCTTCACATCCTATAGCAATATCTGTTAAAAAGGCATATGAAGAACTAAAAACCGAATCGGGAGAAAATACAAATATTTCCGACAGATTAAGTGATTTAAAAGAGATTGCGGGACATGGCATCAGTATAAAAGTTGACGGTAAAGAGGTTCTTGTAGGTAATGACAAGCTTATGAGTTCAAACGGTATAGACTTTGAAAAAAGCGAAGAATTCGGAAGTATCGTCTATGTGGCTGAGGAAGGCAAATTCTTAGGATCGATTGTAATAAATGATCGAATAAAGGAAGATGCAGGCGAAAGCCTTATTGCACTAAAGAGTGTAGGAGTTGAAAAGTCTGTAATGCTTACAGGTGATATAAAAGAGGTCGCGGATGTGGTGGCAAAGGAGTTGGGAATTGACTATGCATACTCCGAGCTTTTACCGCAGGATAAGGTAGAGAAAGTGGAAGAAGTGCTTGTTGAGAACAAAGTACTTGCATTTGTAGGCGACGGATTAAACGATGCTCCGGTTTTGGCAAGAGCCGATATAGGTATTGCAATGGGAGGTATAGGTTCAGACGCAGCCATTGAAGCGGCGGATGTGGTGATAATGGATGATAATCTTTACAATATAGTAAGAGGTATCAAACTTGCAAAAAGAACCATGAGCATTGCAAAGCAAAATATTATATTTGCTCTGGGTGTTAAGCTTATTTTTCTATTGCTTGCAGCCATAGGTTTTGGTACTATGTGGGAGGCGGTATTCGCAGATGTAGGTGTAACTGTACTTTGTATAATCAATGCTATGAGAAACCTGCAGACAAAAAATATATAATGGAGATTTTATGGAAAAGATAACAAGCTTTACAATAGATCATCTGAAGCTTCTGCCGGGAGTTTATGTGTCAAGAAAAGATAATGTCGGTGAAGAGACAGTTACTACATTTGATATAAGAATGACCAGACCGAATTTTGAGCCGGTAATAAATACGGCAGAGCTTCATGCGATAGAGCATCTCGGAGCAACATTTTTGAGGAATCATAAAGTTTACGGAGAGAGTATTCTCTATTTCGGACCTATGGGATGCAGAACGGGATTTTACCTGCTTTTAAAGGGCGACCATGAGTCACAGGAGATTATACCTTTGCTTAAGGAGATGTTCGGATTTATAAAGGACTTTGAAGGAGAGGTTCCCGGAGCCTGTGCAAAGGACTGTGGTAACTATCTGGATATAAATTTGCCTATGGCAAAATATATTTCGGCAAAGTATCTTGATGAAGTATTGTCTGATATATCAAAGGATAGATTGATATATCCTGAATAAATTTAAAAAGATATATAAATAAGTTTTAAGGGTATGTAAGCATCGGCCTATATACCTTTTTTATTTGAGAATGTAAGCAATAACACCTTCTTTGTAAATTATTGCAATAGAAGGAATGACTCCTATTATTGCAGAGTAAAAACCGTCGAAATTGATTTTATACAATAAAAAAGTATAGAAATTCGAGATGAGAATAAGTATAATTGTACCGTTAAATATTTTTCGCCTACTATATTTAATAGTAATAGGACAACGGAAGGAGGAGTACATATCAACACATTAAGAAAACGTTTGACCGGAGTACTGTCATTCATACTTGCACTTATAATTACATTTACCTCTGTGCCCATCGACGCATATGCAACAGGTATAGGTAGTCAAGTTACAACAAAAATAGGATACTCGGTAAGCGGTCAAACAACATCGCTGATAGGAAAACAGGAATCTTACAGTATTCAGACGGGTATATCAGGTACGATAGGAAGTTATACACTGCCATACTCAATTATTTATTTGTCAAAAGACAAATTTGAGGAACCGTCTGTAGCAGATGTATCAACAGCCAACTTTATACAAGGAGTTACGGTTGACAGCACAAGCGATGCACAATACTATAAGATAAAAGTTACTTATAGACAATTGACGGCAGGACCGCCTGTAACTTTCCCGTTTAGAGCGGTTCTCAAAAACTTGAATGTTGCCGGAGGAGAGCAGGTTAATATTAAGACAACTTTCCACGACAAAGACGGAGTGGAGATTGTAAATGACAACAAAAATTTCACTGCTGCAGGTTATGTGGCAGGTATTGAAGGAAACGACAACAGTCAGACTAATCCGAGACAGATGGGTTATGGTGAAACAATCGTAGATGCGGATGTGGATTCAACACATACAAAATTTTCACCAAATTACCAAAACGATATCACATTCTCTATTATGAACGGAAAAAAGAACGCGACCAATGGAGAAGTGAGAGTAGTATATTCTGAAGGTTTGGATAAGAGACCGGTTAGAGTAACCGTTACATTGCCTTCAACATCGGTTTGGGATGCTTCATTACCGAACAATACCGGCTGGACTTATAATTCGGCCGACAATACAATTACAAAAGATTTTACAAGAACAGGCTATGAGTTTAGGCCTCTTTTTACCATAAAGTATGGAACGGGAACCACAGTAGGACGACAGACTTTCCAGGTAAAAACGGCACTTGTAAATACTGACGGAAGTGCAGATTCCACAACAGAAAGAAACGGTAGCGTATTTAAGGATTATTCTTATGTAAGAAAGCTTAAAGGAAATAAATATCACCTTCGCTACAATTATGCGGTTCCTGTAAAAGAAGAATACAAACATGCTTATTTAATTACAGCAGGACAGTATTGGGGGACTACGGTAGTACAAAATACTACAACAACATTAAATACAATCATTGATGAGCCATGGAGTCCAAGCCTTTTTACAGGTTACGGAATCCGTGTACAAAGCGGTTATTTTGATGCCGCAAATCTTGCGCTTATAGCTCAAAACAAGCTGATTGGTGTAAATGATGACGGCAGTGAGGAAGTTATACAGACAAATGTGCCGTATGAAGTGGTAAATAATGATGCGGCTATGACAACAGACAGCATACCGATTGCCATGACACCTAAGCACTATAAGAGTGTAAGACTTGAATTTGACAACGAGGTGACAATATCAAAGTACGGTGAGAAGGCTATAGGTCTTGTAGTTGAGACACAGCTTACACCTGTCGAGTTTACAAAGGAGAAAAACAGACTTGTTGCAAATCCTTCACCTTCATCTGCAAATGTTACAAATACAGGTAAGGTACAGTCATACTCCAACGGCGTATGGACAACTATCAGTTCCAATGCCGTATATATCATGCGTGAAGAGTATGCTCAGATGCAGCTTGACAAATTAAGTCAGAAGATCAACGGCAATACTTCTTCAAATATAGCCTACACCGGAAATACCATGGAATATGAGATGAATGTCAACTATGACAATTCATATATATTCAGCGAGGACAGAGATGTAGAAAACGGTAAGCTTGTTATGGTTGTCGATCCGGAGTTAAACTTTAACAGCATTACAGTCGGAGGAACACCTTACTTTACAGTTGATGCAAATCCTACCGAAGTAGCCAATTACGGAGGAACGGGAAAGAAAGCATATATCTTCGATCTCAATAATTTTGCCTTCAAAAAGCAACAGCAGGCAATTTTTAAGAGAGACAATATAAGGGTTTCATTTACTCCAAGTTCAAGTCTTGAGCCGGGAGAACATAAAGTTGAAGCCATACTTTCATGGACCAATAATACAGATCAGGCAAACAGCAAGGATCCTCACACAGTATTTTCAAAGGATACTGTAAATTACCTTGATATTTATGATTCAAACGAGAACGGAAGTACAAATGACAGACTTTCAAGAATAGAGTGGAAGTTCAACTTCGTACCGCCGCAGTCGGTTATCATAAACAAGGTTGAAAAACTTGAATCGGAGCCTGACAGTGCATACCGTGCGAAGATGAAAGCTGAAAAAGATGAGATAGTTCAATATCGTATCATGGCTTACAACAACTCAAATGCGGATGCAACAGAGTTGAATTTCTTGGATATTTTCCCATATGTGGGAGATAAGAACACGGTAAAGGACTATGCGGGAAATTATGTAGACCGCGGTTCTAAATTTGCAACTGTTTTACAAGGACCTGTAACCGCTCCGGCAGGATATACGGTTTACTATTCTACAGATTCACCTAAGGGTACATTTGCCGAGAACCTTGCAAATACCTGGGTAAGTGCTTCAGGTATTTCAGACTGGAGTCAGGTAACAATGTTTAAGGCTATAATGAATACAGGTGTGAAGCTGGCAAAGGATGACAAAGAGTATTTTACTTACAAGGTAAAAATGCCGGACACAAAAGATTTGGATGAAGCTGATACAAGTAACAACTCTATTGCAACATGGTATGGAAACAATATTGACGGTGCAAATGAGGCAATCAACTCAAAGGTCGGTATTTACAAGTATCAGGTATCCGGAAAAGCATACTATGATGTCAATGATGACGGAAAGTATGATACAGGAGATGTGCTCATTGCAAACCGTCCGGTAAAACTTTTAAAAGACGGAAATGTTATTGCCGAAACTACAACAGATGCAAACGGTGATTATGCTTTCAAAAACATTATCACAAACGCAGGTAATTACAATGTGGTTGTTGAAACATTAACAAGTGATACAATCATTCCGAATAATCCAAGTACAAGTTCGGTAATAGGACAGGATTTTAACTCTACAGAGTCATCAGCCTCAACAATGTTTAGCGGACAGACAAGTACATGGGCAAAAACAGATGTAAGCCTTACAAAGACAAAGACTAAATCTGTTAAAAACATAGGTTTGAAAAATCAGACTTCAAATCTTACGGTAAAACATATAAAGATTGATGATAACACCGAACTTATTCCGGATACAACGACTGCTGCAGGTGTGGGAACACCATATACCACAGCGGCGGTTACAACAGATCCGAATTATGAGGTGGATACAACACAGCTTCCGGCAAATGCAAACGGTACTTATGCGACTACAGATACAACTGTTATTTATAAGTATAAGAGGAAAAATGCAGGCAAAGTTACAGTGCATCATTATGAAGTAGGTACAACTACAGAGCTTTACAAAGCTCCGGGTGCAACTGCGGCAGGACCTGAGGAACTTGACGGAACAAATAAGCTTGGACTTTCATATACTACTGCGAGCAGAGAAAATGATATAGCAAACTTTGAGCTGACAACTCCTGCACCTACAAATCCGACAGGAACATTTACTACAGGAGAGCAGGAAGTAATTTATTACTACAAGAGAAAGAATGCGGGAAAAGTCATAGTACACCACTATGAAACAGGGCAGACAACAGAGCTTTACACACCGGCAGGAAAAACTTCACCACAAGCTGAAGAACTTGACGGAAGCGGAAAGCTTGGCCTTCCTTATACAACTGCAAGCAGAG
>NZ_AZXX01000002.1:0-29929 GCF_000512995.1 Lachnoanaerobaculum sp. MSX33
ACCTTTATATGGCCCGATGGCTCAGTTGGTTAGAGCGCCGCCCTGTCACGGCGGAGGTCGTCGGTTCGAGTCCGATTCGGGTCGTTACTTAAAGAATTCCAGCCTTTAAGTTTATGTATGGGATCTTAGCTCAGCTGGGAGAGCATCTGCCTTACAAGCAGAGGGTCACAGGTTCGAGCCCTGTAGGTCCCATTCATCTTTGGAAAAAAGATGGTATTGACATTATATTAGTCATATGATAGTATAGTGTACATGCCGATATGGCTCAATTGGCAGAGCAGCTGATTTGTAATCAGCAGGTTATCGGTTCGAGTCCGATTATCGGCTTTTACTCTTTGGAGTAAAGGTAAAGAACTAAATAAGTTTGGGGGAATTCCCGAGAGGCCAAAGGGGACAGACTGTAAATCTGCTAGCACTGCTTTCGGTGGTTCGAATCCACCTTCCCCCATTGTTCAGTCACTCTTTTTAAGAGTGAGTTTTATTCTGAATATAGTTATCGCGGGGTAGAGCAGTCTGGAAGCTCGTCGGGCTCATAACCCGGAGGCCGCAGGTTCAAATCCTGTCCCCGCAATTATGCCTTGATAGCTCAGTTGGTAGAGCAGAGGACTGAAAATCCTCGTGTCACTGGTTCGATTCCGGTTCAAGGCATTTATTCTTTTATGGGATACTAGCTCAGGTGGTAGAGCACTTGACTTTTAATCAAGTTGTCCCGGGTTCGAGTCCCGGGTGTCTCACTAGTGTGAAAAGGCTCAAGGTTTTGATTTACAAGGCTTTGAGTCTTTTTTAATTTGTGAACTACACTTAGGTTAAGGAAGCTTTTGCGCATTTTTTGGAAGCAACTGCTAGATTAGAAGGAGACAGCGTTGATATTGATCCCGAAGTTGAAAAATTATGGCAACTTGTCCTAGAATACAGAGAAAAGATAGGAGATGAACTTATTACAGAGGCATCTACGTGGTCGTTAAAGGAGTGGATAGAAATCCTTGAAGAGTGTTTGTCTAGTGGAAAAACGTATTGGGAAGTCACGGGGGAAACGTATAGAGGACACGATAAGTCAGTAGATTATTGAAAATACATTAAAAGCTTTATGAAGTATAAGATGTTTTTTTAATTTGAGTGGCAAAATATATATAATTACTAAAGAGGAATACGTATAACGAGAGAAGAGCCAAAGTGGTATAGAGAGGAAGAATCAATATTGTATTCAGAATATATGAAGATTGAATTTTAAACATATAAACTGATGTGACTCCACTTTATAAATAAATTATTTGGCATTCTCCTAATTTAAGTTATGTATAGGCCAATTGACAAATTTCCGTAAATATGCGACAATCAACATAATTGGAAAGTAATCGTATAGGAGGTATACAGCCCTATGGGGAAAAGGCCGGTGCAACTCCGACTTACTTTCCTATAAATAAAATGGAAGTTTAGAGACACTTAATATAGGTGTCTCTTTTGTTATGTAAATTTTTAATTACTTATTGAATGGACAATGACTATGATATAGGTGCTATCATTCTTACGTCAGTAATTTATTTTTATTAAATGTAATCAAAGTAAAGGGTGAGCTACAGGTTAATAAGATAGAAAACATTATTTGAAATACTATGAATAGATGATAAAATGAAGGTAAGTTACTAGAATAAATTGCAGTGAATAATATATTTGAGGCATAAGAAAGGAACATTTACAGAGGTATATCCTAAACCTAAAGAGGGAGAAGATCCAAAAAATAGAAGATGGAGACAGGTTATATGCTTGATTACGAGTTTTGCAAATAAAGTATTATTTGAATAAAGAAATGAAGGTAAAATGGCTTGGTAAAACAGATTTTTCGGTATTAACAAATAACAAGATTTATGATGTAATATCTATAGAGCGTGGTTGGTATAGAATCATAGATGATTCAGGTGACGATTATTTGTATCCTCCTGATATGTTTGAAATCGTCGAGTGGGATGACAATATGCTGGTAAAGTAATTCTTACGAAGGGTGGTATATCATAATGAAAGCATTTTTACTTAAAAATGATAAAAACAGGATTTATTTTCAGAATTACGAGAGAATTTCTGCGGAAGAAGAGCTGATAAAATTACAAAGTATTTTAAAAAAGGAAAATATCAGTATCGGTAAAAAGCACGAAACACCATTGGATGATTTATATGATTGCGAAATAGATGGAAATCCTTTTACTATTGTAAGAACTGAAGAGGAAACTTTTCTCTATGCAGAATGTACGTACACTATTAAGAAGCTGTTAAAGATATTTGAATAAAAGAGGTGAATATGGCAGATAAGGTCAGCATTGAAGGAATAGCCTATATTGTGGGAAGAATAGTAGAAAGAGCAAGAGAAGCGGTCGAAGAATCAAGGGATAATAGAGAAGACGGTTTTAAGGACGGAAGAGCATTGGCATACTACGAGGTATTAGATATTTTAAGGACGGAACTTAGTGTCAGAGAAATAAGTTTAGAGAAAATCGGACTAAGTTTTGACTTGGAGAGAGAGCTACTGTAATAGTAAATATAGCAAGCAAAAAGGGATTAGAACCGTTTATTGATTCAAATCCCTTTCTATATTTAAGTTGTATGATTATTTTTACCCCAAGGCAGCCTTGTCGTGCCTGATTCTATTATTTTATCAAAGAAATTATTTACATATTCCTTGCGCTTACTTAAATCGGTGTTCTCCAATACCTTGTCTACAAAATTGTTGAATTTATCTGCATCCTTGTTTATATCATCAACATACTCAAAGTTTGTTCTTATACAGTTCCAGTTGAGTATATCATGCTGTAAGAAAGCAATATTATCGGCTTTTACCACCTTTATACTCTTCGTATTGTTAAAAATCATACCCACTACACAAAATTCCGGGACTATCTTGATTATTTTATTCTTTATAGCATTCATTATATCGGTATTGATCACTTCGTCACAAAGGTCGGGGCCGTCATTATTATAGATTGCAGTAATTCTATTCCTAAATAGTTCATCACACATTGCACAGGAGTAGATTGCAAGATTACCGCCCTTACTATGTCCTCCTACTATAAAATCTGTATTCGGATGACGAGAAATAACCTGCTTTAGAAAATCCAGTGCAAATTTCTGAGCCGGAATAACTGAAAAACTCATCATAAAGTCCTCTTTCCAGGCTACAATGCTGTCATCGGTTCCTCTGAATGCAATATACATCTGACTGTCGTCATACATAAATCCTGTTGATGAAAATTGGTATTTTTTCTCGTGATAGAGATCTATATAATCAAGTATCATAACATTACCGAATCTCTCGGAAGTTGCGAGAGCGTTCAAAAAATCTACATTTATTTCACTCATATAACCGTAGTGGTAGTCATGATTAATTAAGTATCTGCAGGCATCTGAAAGAGAAATGCCTATTGAATTTATTTCATTCTGCAAGTCTTTTAAGTCAAGATAGGAGAATAATGAAAAAATCGTATTATCAAGTTCATTAAAAGGAGAAACATCAAAAGATAAATCTCCACGCCATTTTATATAGTCAATGATATTTGCCATTATAACCTCCTTTTGTAAATACATTATGCATAGCTGAATACTATTACTTAAATATACAATAATATAAAATCAATTGATTGTAAACATAGATAAAGTGAAGTATGTATTAACTAGGGTTTTGAGAGTGTATAAACTTAATGAACTTTGATCAAACTTCGTAAAGCGGCTTCAGACGTCCCTCTTTTTTAAGTTGTTCTATTTCTTCGGGAGTTAATATGCGAATCTCTATTTTCTCTTCTGCAAGCTCCTTCATATGCTCCAAATATTCTTCTTGTGTAGCTTCACGCCTCTCATACTCATCATATAGTTTCATTTAATCGCCATCCGTAAAACTGCAAATGGCTTAAACAAGTGCTATACATGTTTAAGCCGTTTCTTAATATCGGAATGACAAGACTTGAACTTGCGACCTCTTGACCCCCAGTCAAGCGTGCTGCCAAACTGCACCACATCCCGTAAACTATTGATACAGTATTCATTATATAAAACTTTTCAATATTTGCCAACAAATTTTTTACTGAAATTCATATTCAATACACATAATCTAAGTTGACAGTTTTTGCAAACATTATATAATATTAATTAATAATTAAATTTATCTTTATATTTTAAGGAGTTAGTATGAAAAAAAGATTTTATTTGGCTTTATCCGCTCTTGCTATCAGTACAGCACTTACAATACCTGTATTTGCAGGGACATGGAAACAGGATAATACAGGCTGGTGGTACGAAAGAGATGATAAGAGCTTTCCTGTATCTGTTTGGGAGCAGATAGACGGATCATGGTATTACTTTAATGAGAACGGATACATGCTGTCAAATCAATGGTTTGGAAATTATTATCTCGGATCTACCGGTGCGATGCTTACAAATACTGTCGTAGACGGATATCAGGTAGGTGCAGACGGCGCATACATCCCCGCTTCTCAGTCTACAGGCAGTTCAAAATCAAATACTCAGAATGCGTCAACATCGGCATCTAACAACAGTCCAAACACAGGAACTGCTATAAATAACAGAGCAACTGATTATATATTAAATAAAAACAGCCATGTATTCCATTATTCAAACTGTACTGCAGTACAGAAGATGAGGGAACACAATAAGATACCTTTTAGCGGTACAAGAGATGAGGCTATTTCCAAAGGTTATACACCTTGTCAAATTTGCCATCCTTAGAACAAGTAATTATACTATACCAAATAGTATATATAGCAATTAAAAGACTATATATCCTTGTAATCATGATATATGGTCTTTTTATATTGTATCGTTTCATCATCAGTTATTTTTAATGCATACCCTCTCATAAACCTTAAATGAAAATTAATTTGTATAAATTGTAATATATGATAAAATAAACCTAAAGTAGCTATAAAAAGCAAGCATAATAGAGAGGAGAAAAGATATGAGTAGAAAGAATGATTTTTATTTATATTTCTGGGGAGGGCTTATCATGCTGGTAGTAGGTTTGTTCTTCTTATCACAAAAGGTAACTGTGACAAATTCCTTCTGGGGCGGCGGCATTAGACTGATGGGTATGCACATCAGTTCAGGATTGGTAATAGTACCGTTTATCTTTTCTTTAGTCTGGATATTTATAAGACCGAATAAAGGTTCAAAGATTGCTATGGTGCTAAGTGTACTTTTGATTATAGCAAGCCTTATTCAGTCAACCAGATTTTATATTCAGTATCTGACACTTTTTGATTGGATAGTGATGCTGGTACTTATTTTCGGAGGTGCGGCATTTATAGCAAAGAGCATGCTTATTAAATTCTAATAATAAAAGAGCAGGTGACTCACTTAAGTCCCTGCTCTTTTCTAATCTCTTTATTCTGTAACTGTTTTTGGCTTATGTCCTGCCACCATAGCATGGCCTGTGATGAAACACATTACCAATCCGACAACTGCTACAATTGCCCAAAATTGATGTTTTTTCAGCATATTAAAATCTCCTTTATTATTGAACCCAAACACCGTCTTGATTTATATTATATCCGTCGATAGTTGTATTTGTAACCATCTGTCCGTTGGTATCAAGGTAATACCAATGTCCGTTGTACTCGATCCACCCCTTCTTATAAAGACCTGATTCCTCAAAATAGTACCACTTATCATTGATAAGAGCCCAACCTACAGGCATATCACCGTTTGGCTGATTGAGATAGTATTTGTTACCGTTATTCTCAATCCATCCTGTAAGCATATTTCCGTTAGCATCAAAGAAATACCAAAGGTTGTTTACCATAAACCAGTTAGTGGCATGTGTACCGTCAGCTTTTCTGTAATGCCAAATACCGTTTGTTTGATACCAACCTGTAGTTGTTCCTGTATTTGTTGTGCTTGTACTTGTAGAAGTAGAGTTTGGAGTTGAACCGCCACGGCTTTTCTTAAATTCAGCGATTGTATCATAATCAAAATACTCAATCTCAGATGATACTGTCATTGAAGGACCGCCTTTTAACGGATAAACTCTGAATGAGTAGTTTCCTGCACCATTGTCTATGATAAGTTTTGTAAAATCATATTTCTCGGAGCTTGCAGCATTGTTTGAGCCGACTTTTTTGTTGCCCTTGTACAACTGTACTTTGTACTTTGTCTTGTCCTCGGTCTCATCCCAAGTTGCCAATGCCTTGCTTCCTACATCCCATGACGCACTACCTATACTATAGTCGGCAGCAAATACCGACATACTCATAAAGAGTGAAAAAAGCAGTGATAAAATTAAAATCAGTTTTTTCATAAAATTCCTTTCTTTTATACCGGATTTTTTTCACGTCTCTTTTTTAAAGAGACATATCTTTCATACTATTGTAGCACATAAATTGAGTAGTTAATATTACTTTTAATTAAAGATAATATATACTTTTTTAAACACATGTAAAAGTTTATTATCACTCATTTTTTACTGCCTCGAGATATCTGTACATACTTGCAGGAGAGCATGACAGTTTGAGACCTACTGTCTTTATGGCACCTTTCATAGAAAAAATACCTTTTTGATAGAGCTGACGTATTATATCAAGCTTCTCTGAATGGCTCAGCTTGCTGAAGGGAAGAGACTTATCAATCCTTTTTAATACTTCATCTATCGTATTTGAAATGTTTTCGGAAAAAACTGCCTGCTCATCGTTTCCCTTTATTTCAATAGAAATATTTTTGGATACATAATTATCCGGATGACATAGAGAAAATACAAGGTTTGAAAGTTCTCTGTACCTGTTGTCGTCAAAGTTTATATTGAGTGCTCCTACAGGTTTGCCTTTTTCATCTTTTATATAAAATGTAGAACATCTTAGAATCTTGCCGTTGGCTGAAAGAGCTCTATAGTTTGATATCCATTTCTTATCAGCGGATTCTTTATTCTGTAATAGGGTTTTCATCGTTGTACTGAGCACATCACCTGTTTGTCTGCCGCTTATATCTCCGTTTATTATATATATTATATGTTTTAGATCATATAGTATGATTTCATAGTCGGGACCCAGCAGAGTGCTCAAAAAATCGGAAAAATCAATATATCGCTTTATCTCAAATTCATTCATAAATACTCCAAATCATATTTGTATTGTACCGTCATATTAAAGCTTGAAGAAATATCTGTTATTATTATACCAAAACTTAAAATATTATGATATAAAATTTAAGTTTTAAGCAAAATCACGAAAATGATAAATTGATCAAAAAGAAGTTGATATAAAGAAAATGAGAAAAAATTCTCGCGAAAATTCTCAGATATTATTTGATTTAAAAATATATATGAAAATAAAGGGCTTTTAACTATATATCTGTATATCTGCTTAAAGACGAAGTTAAGAAAAATCCCGATAAATTTATCAAATAGCAATTTGTTTATTTCCAAAGAATTATCTTAAAATAAAAATTTAATGCAAAATGCACATAAATATACTAAAAATAAACCGCAACAAGCTTTTTATTAAACAATATTGACAATGTTCTAAAAAGGTGATAAATTATTCTCATAGCAATATTTAGACAATATTTCACTTATATATAAAACTTTTAGAGATTAAATGCATATAGTCTCGATAGTCAGATGGGATATATTTAGTGCTTAATGGGATTGTAATACCGTCCGCCAGTCGTTACTTACGATGACCGGGGTATCAAAATATATTTTTGTATTTGGAGGTATTAAAATGGAGTATGAGAAGATGTTAGGTGTAGAGGCACCGAAGTCATGGACACATGTAGTGAGAGAAGTTCCTACAGTTACACAGGAGCAAAGAAAGAAAGCCCTTGAGATGACTCATTATAATGAGTTTGCTTTTCCTGCAGGTCTTTTATATATCGACTGCCTTTCAGACTCAGGTACTACATCAATGACAGACACACAATGGTCGGCTATGTTCCTTGCAGACGAGTCTTACGGAAGAAATAAAGGATATTATGTTCTTTTGGATGCATTCAGAGATGTATGGGAAAGAGGAGACGATCAGAAGAGACTTATCAACTACATCAAAGAGGGCGTAGACAAGGATGATGTAGAGAAGATGATGAACGAGGTTTATCTGGTTGACTATGAAGGTGGATTTATCAATGGCGGTAAGTATCAGCTTTCAAGACCTAACACATTTATCGTTCCACAGGGACGTTGTGCGGAGGCACTTTTATTTGATGTATTAAAGCCGTTATTTGCAAAGAGATGGCCGGGTAAAGTATTTACTATTCCGTCAAATGCTCACTTTGATACTACAGAAGGTAATATCAAGCAGATGGGTAATGTACCTAGAAACCTTTTCCATAAGGAGATTTTATTTGAGGTACCTGAGAGCGGAAAGTATGAGAAGAATCCTTTCAAGGGAGATATGGACATAGATAAACTCAATCAGCTTATTGAAGCGGTAGGCGTTGAGAATGTTCCGCTTATTTATTCTACAGTAACAAACAACTCTGTATGCGGACAGGCTGTTTCTATGAAGAATATCAGAGAAGTTTCAAAGATAGCACATAAGTACAATATTCCTTTTGTTATGGACGGTGCAAGATGGGCAGAGAACTGCTACTTCATAAAGATGAATGAAGAGGGTTATGCCGACAAGTCAATCTGTGAAATAGCTAAAGAGATGTTCTCTTACTTTGATGTTGTTTCAGCATCACTTAAGAAAAACGGACATGCAAATATGGGTGGAGTTTTGGCTTTCCGTGACAAAGGTCTTTTCTGGCAGAAGTTCTCGGAGTTTAATGAGGACGGCAGCGTAAAGACAGATATCGGACATCTTTTAAAGGTTCGTCAGATATCAGCTTACGGTAATGATTCTTACGGCGGAATGTCGGGACATGATATCATGGCTCTTTGCCAGGGTATGTATGAAGAGGCAAGATTTGATTATCAGGATGAGAGAGTAAGACAGTGTCAGTATCTGGCAGACGGACTTACAGCAAACGGTGTTCCTGTAGTACAGCCTGCAGGCGGACACGGAATTTATATTGATGTTGATAAATTCTTCAACTATAAGAGAGGTCATGAGAGCTTTGCAGGACAGGCACTTTCTTTAGAGATGATCCATCGTTACGGTATTCGTTGTTCAGAGCTTGGTGATTTCTCTATGGAATATGATTTAAAGACTCCTGAGCAGCAAAAGGAAGTATGTAATGTTGTTCGTTTGGCTATCAACAGAAGTCAGTTCAGCAAACAGCATATGGATTATATTATTGCAGCATTGACACAACTTTATAAAGACAGAGATACGGTTCCTAATTTAAAGATTACATTCGGTCATACATTACCTATGAGACATTTCCATGCATGGGCAGAGCCATATGCTCCAAGCAAAGAAGAAATGTGTGATGAAGGAAATTACGGATACTGGGAAAAAAAATAAGACATATTGGCAGCCGGTCTTTTTAAAGACCGGACTGCTTTAAGGGGTACTTGCATTTTTGGCAAGATGGAGGAAGTTTATGGGTTCAGATAATACGCCTGTAAAGCAGGATGGTTTTAACTCACAAATAGGTTTTATTATAGCATGTGTAGGTTCAGCTGTAGGTATGGGAAACCTGTGGAGATTTCCGGTGCTTGTGTCAGCCTGGGGGGGAATGACTTTTTTGATTCCCTACTTTATATTCGTTATATTGATAGGCAGTACAGGAGTAGTGGAAGAAATCGCACTTGGAAGGAGCACAGGAAAAGGTCCTATAGGAGCATTCGGTGCTGCTATGGCTCATGCCGGAAAGAGCAGAAAAGTAGGTGAGAGCATAGGAATTATACCTACAATAGGTTCTTTAGCTCTTGCAATAGGTTATTCATGTGTAGTAGGTTGGATATTTAAATATGTAGTAATGGCATTTACAGGAAAGCTCTTTGGAATGGGAACAAACATGGATGTCATAGGTGGAACTTTCGGATCCACAGCTACAGCATTCGGAAATAATACATGGATAATAATAGCACTCATTGTAAACTTTGCTATTATGGCATTAGGAGTTGCTGACGGTATAGAGAAAGCAAATAAGTTTATGATGCCTCTGCTTTTTGTAATGATGATCGGACTTGCTGTTTATATAGGAATACAGCCGGGTGCAGTAAACGGATACAAGTATATCTTTACTGTAAATCCTGAAGGATTAAAAGATATAAGACTTTGGATATTTGCATTCGGACAGGCATTTTTCTCACTTTCTATTGCAGGTAACGGTACCGTTGTTTACGGTTCCTATCTCAGTAAGAAAGAGGATGTACCTTTCTCTGCAATGAACATAGCTATATTTGATACCTGTGCGGCACTTCTTGCAGCACTCGTTATTATACCTGCTATGGCTACATCGGGAGCGGAGCTCAGTGAAGGCGGTCCGGGACTTATGTTCATCTACCTTGTAAATATAATGAATCAGATGCCGGGCGGTATGATTGTAGGAATTATATTCTTTGTATGTGTTACATTTGCAGGACTCAGTTCACTTGTAAACCTTTATGAGGCGCCTGTAGCTACATTGCAGCAGCAGTTTAAACTCAGCAGAGTACAGTCTGTAGGAATTATCGGAGCAATCGGTGTGGTTGTTGCAGTTCTTATACAGGGAATTGTAGGAAGCTGGATGGATGCGGTATCTATCTATATTTGCCCGATAGGTGCAGTACTGGCATCAGTGATGTTGTTCTTCGTATTCGGAAAGAAGTATACCATGGAAGCTGTAAATGCAGGTGCAAAGAGACCGAAAGGAGAAATCTGGTTCTTCTTAGGTAAGTATGTATATACAGGTCTTGCATTGCTTGCACTTATAGCAGGTGCATTCTATGGAGGAATAGGTTGATAAGGCTATAATAAAAAATATAAACTCTCAGACATTTGTTTGGGAGTTTTTTATTTTGTATTTTATCGGTATAAAAAATTTAAAAAAGTTATTGACAAATATTCCCATATGGAATATAGTAGCTAATAGAGTTAGCACTCTAGATAAATGAGTGCTAACAAATAAAGAAGGGAGGAGCGAATGGATTCAGAGGACAGGAAAGCGATTATTTTAAAAGCTATTATAAAGAATTATATGGAAACCGGGGAGCCGGTAGGTTCAAGAACTATTTCAAAGCTCCCTGAGTTAAATTTGAGCTCTGCTACTATAAGAAATGAAATGAGCGATTTGGAAGATATGGGTTATATCTTACAGCCCCATACTTCTGCAGGACGTATACCTTCAGATAAGGGATACAGATTCTATGTAGATGAGATCTTGAGAGAAAAGGAGATAGAGACTGAAGCATTTAAGGATCTGATGTTTAAAAAAGTGGACAGATTGGAAAATGTCTTAAAGCAATTGGCAAAGATCATTGCAAGAGACACCAATTATGCCGCGATGATATCAGGGCCGAGTATACACTCCAATAAAGTAAAGTTTTTGCAACTCTCAAAGATAGATAAGTTCAAGCTCCTTTTGGTTACGGTTGCGGAAGGTAATATTATCAATAACAAGATAATAGATATCGACAGCGAAATATCGGAGAGCGAAATCTTAAACTTGAATCTGCTTATAAACACTTCATTAAACGGACTTACCGTGGAAGAGATAAACTTAAGCATCATGAATAAGTTACGAACGGATGCGGGAGTTTATGGAGATATAGTGGATAAGGTTTTACGAGAAGTAGCGGCAGTGTTTAAAAGTGCTACCGACAACCTTGAGATATATACAAGCGGTACCACAAATATTTTCAAGTACCCTGAGATCTCCGACAGAGAGAAGGCAAGTCAGCTTGTAAATGCTTTTGAAGAAAAGGATAAGCTTAAGGAAATACTTGCAGGGGTAAATGATGATGATAGTGACGGTATCAGAGTATATATCGGAAATGAAGTGCCGATTTCAGATATGAGAGATCTTTCCGTAGTTACAGCCAATTATGAAATAGGCGAAGGACTCAGAGGCTCTATAGGTATAGTAGGACCGAAGAGAATGGACTATGAGAAAGTATTAAAAACTATAAAAACTGTAATGGCATCGCTTGATGAGCAGTTTAAAAATGATGAATAGAGGAGAGGGCTGTGAAAGAAAAAGATTTAAAAAGAGAACAGGAAGAGAACAAAGAGGTTTTAGAAGGCGAAGAGACAGGGGAATTTGTTGAGGAAGCCGAAGAGACACCTGAGGAGGCGGCGGCAAAGGCTGCAGCTATGGAGGCTGAGGTGGAGGAAGCTTTCAGTGATGAAAATCTTGAAGGAAAGCCTGATAAAAAAGACCTTGCCATTGCGGATTTGACAGACAGACTTAAAAGAAGCATGGCGGAGTTTGATAATTTCAGAAAAAGAAGTGAAAAAGAAAAAGCTACCATGTTTGATATGGGAGCAAGAAGTGTGGCGGAAAAACTTTTGCCGGTAGTTGACAACTTTGAAAGAGCAATGCTTGCAACACCTTCAGAGGGTGAAGGCAAAGCCTTTGCTGACGGAATAGCAATGATATACAATCAGATGACAAAGACTCTTGAGGATTTGGGAGTTAAGCCGATTGATTGTGTGGGCAAAGAATTTGATCCTAACTTACATAATGCGGTAATGCATATAGAAGACGAAAGCTTAGGTGAAAATGTGGTTGCTGAGGAACTTTTAAAGGGATATATGTACAAGGACTCAGTTCTTAGACATAGCATGGTAAAGGTTGCTAATTAATTTTTGAGACTATATTTTGCTTTGTTTAAGCAGAGTGAAATATTTTATATAGATTTAAAAAATACAAATTTTGATTTATTAGGAGGATAAAATAATGGGTAAGATTATTGGTATAGATTTAGGTACAACAAACAGCTGTGTAGCAGTTATGGAGGGTGGAAAGCCTGTAGTTATTCCAAACTCTGAAGGTTCAAGAACAACACCTTCAGTTGTAGCATTTACAAAGACAGGTGAGAGACTTATAGGTGAGCCTGCAAAGCGTCAGGCAGTTACAAATGCAGACAGAACAATCTCTTCAATTAAGAGACATATGGGTACAGATTATAAGGTAACTATAGACGGTAAGTCATACACACCACAGGAGATTTCAGCAATGATTCTTCAGAAGCTTAAGGCTGATGCTGAGAGCTATTTAGGTGAGAAGGTTACAGAGGCTGTTATCACTGTTCCTGCATATTTCAACGATGCACAGCGTCAGGCTACAAAGGATGCAGGTAAGATTGCAGGTCTTGATGTAAAGAGAATTATCAACGAGCCTACAGCCGCAGCTCTTGCTTACGGTCTTGACAATGATGCTGAGCAAAAAATTATGGTATATGACCTTGGTGGCGGTACATTCGACGTTTCAATTATTGAGATCGGTGACGGAGTTATAGAAGTTTTGGCTACAAACGGTGATACACATCTTGGTGGTGACGACTTTGATAATAAGATTACAGATTGGCTTGTAAGCGAGTTTAAGAAGGCAGAGGGTGTAGATCTTTCAACAGATAAGATGGCACTTCAAAGACTTAGAGAAGCTGCAGAGAAGGCTAAAAAAGAGCTTTCAACAGCAACAACAACAAATATCAACCTTCCGTTTATCACTGCAACAGCAGAGGGACCGAAGCACCTTGATATTACTCTTACAAGAGCTAAGTTTGACGAGCTTACACTTGACCTTATTGAAAGAACAGCTGTACCTGTACAGAATGCTCTTAAGGATGCAGGTATCACAGCAAGCGATCTTGGAAAGGTATTGCTTGTAGGTGGATCTACAAGAATGATCAATGCACAGGAGAAGGTAAAAGCCCTTACAGGTATGGAGCCTTCAAAGAGCATCAACCCTGATGAAGGTGTTGCAATCGGTGCAGGTATTCAGGGCGGTAAGCTTTCTGGAGAAGCAGGCTCAGGAGATGTATTGCTTCTTGATGTTACTCCGCTTTCACTTTCAATCGAGACAATGGGTGGTGTAGCTACAAGACTTATCGAGAGAAATACTACAATACCTACAAAGAAGAGCCAGATATTCTCTACAGCTGCAGACAATCAGGAAGCTGTTGACATCCATGTAGTACAGGGTGAGAGACAGTTTGCAAGAGATAACAAGACTTTAGGACAGTTCAGACTTGACGGTATTTTACCTGCAAGAAGAGGTGTTCCACAGATAGAGGTTACATTTGATATTGATGCAAACGGTATCGTTAATGTATCCGCAAAAGACCTTGGAACAGGTAAGGAGCAGCATATCACAATCACTGCAGGTTCAAATATGTCAGACAGTGATATCGACAAGGCTGTAAAGGAAGCTGCAGAGTTTGAGGCACAGGATAAGAAGAGAAAAGAAGGCATTGATGTAAGAAATGAAGCCGACTCTATAGTATTCCAGACTGAAAATGCTCTAAAAGAGGTTGGTGACAATCTTGATGCAAATGACAAGGCTGCAGTTGAGGCTGATCTTACTGCATTGAAAGAGGCTATCAACAGAGCACCTATCGATGCTATGACAGATGATCAGATAAATGATATCAAGGCAGGCAAAGAGAAGCTTATGGAAAGTGCTCAGAAGCTTTTTGCAAAGGTATATGAGCAGGCCGGTGCGGCACAGAATGCAGGTGCAACAGCTGATACAACAGGAGCACAGGATGCAGGTACATCTTCAAATGACGATGTTATAGACGGTGATTTTAAAGAGGTATAATAAGGAGAGCAACTGATGGCAGAGAGTAAAAGAGATTACTATGAAGTACTTGGCGTGGATAAGAACGCTGATGACTCTGCAATAAAAAAGGCATATAGAGCGCTGGCAAAAAAATATCATCCGGATTCAAATCCTGATAATCCTGAGGCTGAAAAGAAGTTCAAGGAGGCCAGTGAAGCCTATTCAGTGCTAAGCGATCCTGATAAGAGAAGACAGTATGACCAATTCGGTCATGCTGCCTTTGATGGTGGAGCAGGTGCCGGTGCCGGAGCCGGCGGATTCGGAGGCTTCTCCGGATTTGATTTTGGCGGTGATGATATTTTCGGAGATCTCTTTGGAGGCATGTTTGGCGGTGGCGGAAGCAGAGCCACAAGAACAGGCCCGATGAAGGGAGCAAATGTAAGAGCATCTGTAAGACTTACCTTTGAAGAGGGTGTTTTCGGATGTAAGAAGGAAATCAAGGTAAACTTCAAGGAAGAATGTGCAACATGTCACGGTTCGGGAGCAAAGCCGGGTACATCACCTGCCACATGTCCTAAGTGTAACGGAAAGGGTCAGGTAATATATTCACAGCAGACTCTGTTTGGCACTATGCAGAATGTAAAGACATGTCCTGAATGTAACGGTACAGGAAAGATTATTAAGGATAAATGTCCTGATTGTAACGGTAAGGCATATATTCAAAAGAAGAAGAGCTTTGAGGTGGATATACCTGCAGGTATAGATAACGGTATGTCTATAAGAATGGCAGGAGGCGGAGAACCGGGAATAAACGGCGGTCCGAGAGGAGATCTGCTTGTAGAGGCGGTTGTAAGTCCTCATCCTATCTTTAAGCGCCAGGATACCAATATTTTCTCAACAGTGCCTATAAGCTTTGCAAAGGCTGCACTTGGCGGCAGTATCAGAGTAAAGACTGTAGACGGTGAAGTGGAAGTGGCGGTAAAAGCCGGAACTCAGACAGATACAAGAGTAAGATTAAAAGGCAAGGGAGTACCTTTCCTTAGAAATAAAAATAACAGAGGTGACCACTACATAACCTTGGTGGTATCGGTACCTACAAAGCTTACAAAGGAACAAAAGGAAGCACTGGAAGCCTTTGATGCGGCAATGAATAAATAAAATATAAGAGAAAGCCACTATTTGGTGGCTTTTTTTACGTTCGTATTTGACTGAAATACTACTGTGAAGTATAATTTAGAACAGTAATAAAGCTAAAACAACGAGGTGTATTAATATGGGAAAAATCACAGTAGAGAGATGTGAAATAGAGGGGTTATGTGTAATCACTCCTACAGTATTTAAAGATGACAGAGGATATTTTGTAGAAACATATAATCAGAACGACTTCAAAGAAGCGGGACTTGATATGGTCTTTGTACAGGACAATCAGTCAAAGTCATCAAAGGGAGTGCTTCGCGGACTTCATTTCCAAAAGGAGCATCCACAGGGTAAACTTGTAAGAGTTCTAAGCGGTGAAGTTTATGATGTTGCTGTGGATCTTAGAAAGAATTCAAAGACATTCGGAAAGTACTTCGGAGTACGTCTTTCAGATGAAAATAAAAAGCAGTTCTATATACCTGAGGGTTTTGCACACGGTTTTGTAGTACTCTCAGATGAGGCGGTGTTTGCATACAAATGTACAGACTTCTATCATCCAAATGATGAGGGCGGTCTTATATACAATGACCCGGATATAGGAATTGACTGGCCTGTAGACGGAATTGAGCTGATAATGTCTGATAAGGATACAAAGTGGAAAGGCCTTAAAGAAACATTTAAGTTTGATTGATTTTAATAATGGAATCCTGTGAGTTCACGAGATTCCTGATATATTTATTAATAAAACTTTGTAAAAAATAATGAATGGAAAAAGATATGAATATAATATCGCTTATACGAGAAATATTAAAATCAAGAGCAATCATATGGGATTTGGCAAAGGCTGATTTTAAGAAACGCTTTGTCGGGTCCTATTTTGGCATTGCATGGATGTTTGTTCAGCCTGTAGTTACCGTACTTATATACTTTTTGATCTTCCAGATGGGATTTAAGAGTACACCTCCGGTACCCGGAGTTCCATATGTGGTTTGGCTGGTTCCGGGCATTGTGCCATGGTTTTTCTTTGCGGAGACTCTAAACCTCGGAACCTCGGTGCTTTCAGAATACAATTATCTTGTAAAGAAAGTAGTGTTTAATGTATCAATACTGCCCGTTATCAAGGTGATTTCATGCCTTATAGTACATGGAATCTTTGTTGTGATAATGATAACCATGACTTTGGCATTCGGCAGATTACCTATGGTAAGTTGGATAGGAATAGTGTATTACAGTTTCTGCTTGTCAATATTTGCACTTGCAATAATATATATAACCTGTGCAATAAATGTATTCTTTAAGGATATGTCACAGATAGTGGGAATTGCATTACAGTTTGGAATGTGGATGACACCTATAATGTGGGACCCTACAATGTTCTCATATTTCCCGGCAAAGGTTGAAAAGATAATGAAATTAAATCCTGTATACTATATTGTGGTCGGATACAGAGACAGCATACTCAGAGGAAACTTTTTCTTTGAAAGACCGGGACTTACAGTGTATTTTTGGGTTGTTACAGTAATACTGTTATTTATCGGACTTAGAATGTTTAATAAGTTAAGACCACATTTTTCAGATGTATTATAAGGAGAAGTATGCAGAGCAATTTAGCGATAAATGTCTGTGATGTTACCAAGATCTACAGACTGTATGATAAGCCTATAGACAGGTTAAAGGAGAGTATTTCCCTTACACATAAAAAATATCACAAGGAATTCTTTGCCTTGGATAAAATATCCTTTAGTGTAGAAAAAGGATCTACGGTTGGAATTATAGGAACAAACGGTTCGGGAAAGTCAACCATATTAAAAATAATAACCGGAGTATTAAATCCCACTACAGGAAGTGTGGAAGTTGACGGAAATATTTCCGCACTTTTGGAGCTTGGTGCAGGCTTTAATATGGACTATACCGGCATTGAAAATATATATATGAACGGAACCATGATGGGCTTTAGCAGAGAGCAGATGGAGGCAAAGCTTCCTGAGATCTTGGAGTTTGCCGATATAGGTGACTTTGTGTATCAGCCTGTAAAAACCTATTCATCAGGTATGTTTGTAAGACTTGCATTTGCACTTGCAATAAATGTAGAGCCTGAGATTTTGATAGTGGATGAGGCGCTTTCGGTAGGAGACGTTTTCTTCCAGGCCAAATGCTATAGAAGAATGGAAGAGATAAGAAAAACCGGTACTACCATATTGATGGTAACCCATGATATGGGAAGTGTAATAAAGTACTGTGACAAGGTAATACTTTTAAACAAGGGAGAGTTTTTGGCGGAAGGTCCTGCAGGAGAAATGGTGGATCTGTATAAAAAGATCCTGGCAGGTAGAATGGACGATCTGGAAGCCGATCTTGCAAAGAGACTTGACAGTAATTTCTCAGATATGATGGAATTAAACAATGATATAAATAAGACACATGCAAAAGAATATCATGGTCTTATGAAGCATAAGATTTCCATCAATCCGAATAAAACAGAGTATGGTGACGGCAGGGCGGAAATATATGATTTGGGACTTTTAGATTCCAAGGGAGAGCTTACCAATCTTTTGCTTAAGGGCGAAGAGTTTACCATCAGAGAGAAGATAAGATTTAATGCAAATATCGAATCTCCTATATTTACATTCACCATTAAAGATAAAAAAGGAACGGAACTTAGCGGTACCAATACAATGTTTGAAGGCGTGGAAGTAAAACCCGTAAAGCCGGGTGATGAAGCGGTTGTGGAATTCAAGCAGAAAATGACTCTACAGGGTGGAGAGTATCTTCTAAGTATGAGCTGTACAGGATTTGAAAACGGTACGCATGTTGTATATCACAGACTCTATGATGTTACATTCATAACAGTTATTTCAAACAAGAATACTGTGGGTGTTTATGATATGGAATCAAAGGTAAATCTTACTCAAAAGAGTAATTAAAAGGGAGAGAAAATGAGTCTTTTAGAACTTTCAAAAAAGTATGGAAAAGATGAATATAGTCTTTTGAAAGAAAATCCCGGTTTGGAAAATTTGTCTTTCTTTTCATCACTATCCCTTGGAAATACGGAATGGATAGATATAAAGGGTAAGACATTATTCTTAGGAAGTCAAATAGCTATATTGGATGATTTATGTAAAAAATCAAAAGTATATATTTATGAAGACGATATGGAAAGGCTTGGAAGTGTGCAGGCTGTTTTCGGTATTGATATAGAATATATAACCGATTTTGAGAGCATAGAGCTTAATGATTTTGATACCGTGATTGCCTATGGCAGTGATATGGTAGTTAAGTTAATGCAAAGAGAAAAGCCGAACACAAAGCTGGTTTTGATATTTGATAATAAATACGGAATGAACTACTTTGAAGAAGAGTTTGGAGACAAAGAGGCTTTAAGTGTAAAAACTGTAAGAGAATGGATAGGTGAGCATTCCACATATTATCCATATCCGAACTACAGGTATGTGTATAAGCTCTTCTCAGATAAGGAGATGCCGGGAGCAGGTGAGCTTTCACAGATAAAGGCATATGATTATCCAAGATTTGCACTGAAAGATATCGGAGAAAGATTTTCACAGGCTGCAAAAACAGGAGATTTTGACAGCTTTGCAAACTCATATATTATAGTTGCCGGTGGAAATGAGGAGAATGTCTATATCAAATACAACAGAACCAGACTTCCAAAGTATCAGATAAAGACGGAGATCAGACTTAGAGACGGTAAAAAGTATGTTGTAAAGTCCGCTTTGAAAAAAGAGGGTATTCCACATATTTTGGGTATGTATGACGGCGCAAAGCTTATTAAAAATGACAGCGTAACAGTTCTTGAAGGAACTTTTAAAAATGCCGGAGAAATAGACTTCCCGTTTATAAACGGAAAGTCTTTAAGCAGGCTTTGTGAGGACTGTATAAGAAAAGATATTAACGGATTTATAGAAGGCGTTAAAGAATATCTTAAAAAGATAGTGGATGAGGATGCTCTTAATCTGGATGCAATATTTGATAATTTTATATTGGACGGCGATAAACTTACAGCGATAGACTGCGAGTGGATATTTGACGAGTCAATGGATTTTATAAAGGATAGAGAACTCTTTATAAAATATCGCGCTTTACACAGCTTCTATCAAAACAATTCAAATAAGATTCAGGATAAATTCAGTTTAACTGAAACTGATTTTATGGCAAGTTTTTGTATAGATGATATTGACGGAATGGACTTTATCGAAAGAAGATTCCAGGATTATATACATGGAGATTACCAAGAGGTTTATCTGGATAATTACTTTGTAGAGACTGTAAGCCATGAAACTCTAAACGATGGATTGGTAGCACTTGCCGAATTGCCACATGCAAAAAATAAGATAAATGAGCTTACTGAAATCAATAAGGACAGAGAGCTTGCCATCAAAGAGATGAACAGGCTTAAGACACTTACAGATAATCATGTAAACAATCTGGGCATCATAATAGATAATTTAAGGCATGAGAATGAAGAGCTTGCAAAGACATTAAATGTTTATAATAACAATCTCTCTATTCCGTTTAGGATAAGAAGAAAGCTAAGTACTGTTTATAATAAGAAATATCCTAAAGGAAGCGTGGAAAGAAAGAAGTTGAACTACAGACTTATGAGTATTTTCCACCCTATAAAGTATTTTAAGCTGACCCATTCGGAACAGGGAAGAAACCTTATAGAGGGTGAATTTAAGATAGGTGATCTATACAGGGAAAAGGGTAAGATAAACTTCCCATATGTGGAAAATCCTAAGGTAAGTATTATTATACCGGTATACAATCAAATACATTATACCTATGCCTGTCTGGTGTCAATTCTTGAAAATACCGAAAGCTTTGACTATGAGATAATTATTGCAGATGATGTATCCACAGATGCGACAAAGGAAATTGACAAATTCGTAAGCGGGCTTGTAATTGCAAGAAATGAAAGCAATCAGGGATTTTTAAAGAATTGCAATAATGCCGCAAAAAAGGCAAGAGGCGAGTATATATTCTTCTTAAACAATGATACAACCGTACAAAAGGATTGGTTGCCACCTCTGATAAAACTGCTTGAGTCTGATGAGAGTATAGGGATGGTAGGTTCAAAACTTATATATCCTGACGGCAGATTGCAGGAGGCCGGCGGAATCATATGGAGTGACGGCAGCGGCTGGAACTATGGAAGATGTGATGATCCGAATAAGCCTGAGTACAATTATGTAAGAGATGTGGATTATATATCCGGTGCCGCAATAATGCTTAGCAGAAAACTCTGGGAAGAAATCGGAGGATTTGATGAGAGATATGCACCTGCATACTGTGAGGATTCCGATCTTGCCTTTGAAGTGAGAAAAAGAGGCTTAAGAGTGGTATATCAGCCGCTCAGTGTGGTAACTCACTTTGAGGGAGTATCAAACGGTACGGATGTCAACGGTACAGGTCTTAAGAGATATCAGGTAGAGAACAATAAAAAGCTTCAGGAAAAATGGAGTGAGGAGTTCAAAAACCAGTACGACAATGTCGGTGTACCGAATGCATTCAGAGCCAGAGAAAGAAGCAGAGGTAAAAAGGTCATTCTCTTTGTGGATCACTATGTTCCGACATTTGATAAGGACGCAGGTTCAAAGACCACCTTCCAGTATATAAAGATGTTTATAGAAAGAGGTTATGTGGTCAAGTTTTTGCCGGATAACTTTGCCAAGTCCGAGCCATATACTTCCATACTTGAACAAATGGGCGTAGAGGTGCTATACGGTAATGAGATGAGAACAAATATATTTGAATGGATCGAAAACAATCAGTCAAATATTGATATTGCATATCTTAACAGACCGCATATAGCTACAAAGTATATTGATTTCATCAAAGAAAAAACAGATATCAAGGTAATATATTACGGTCATGACTTACATTTTCTGCGTGAAAGAAGAGAGTATGAGCTTACAGGTGATGTGGAAAGAAAAAATGCCAGTGCATATTGGAAGAGTATGGAGCTTGACCTGATGAGAAAGGCAAGCATAAGCTATTATCCTTCAAATGTTGAGGTGGACTATATACATACCTTTGACAAGAAGATAAATGCCAAAGCAATTACAGCCTATGTTTTTGAAAAGTTTGGCAATATTGACTACAATCCCGATATCAGAGAAGGTGTACTGTTTGTGGGAGGATTTTCACATCCGCCAAATGCAGATGCATTGAAGTATTTCCTTGATAATATGTGGGATGAAATCTATGCACAGATAAAAGCACCTTTTTATATAGTCGGTTCCAATGCTACGGACGAGATAAAGGCTCTTCACAATGAAGCTAAAGGAATTATATTTAAAGGCTTTGTCAGTGAAGAAGAGCTGAAAGAACTGTATGAGAAGGTAAGACTTGTTGTGGTACCTCTAAGATACGGAGCAGGAGTAAAGGGCAAGGTAATAGAGGCTCTATACTATAATGATCCGGTAATAACCACAGGTGTCGGAGCAGAGGGTATAGACAACTCATATAATCAAATGCTTGTCGCAGATGATCCGGGTGATTTTGTAGAAAAGTGTGTGAATCTTTATAATGACAAAGAAGCCCTTAAAGCTATGAGCAAGGCGGCAGATGATTATGTGAAGAATAAGCATAGTATAGAAGCTGTGTGGGATATAATAAGGGAAGATTTTTAGAAAAAGAGAGTCTTGGAAATTAAGTTTTCCGAGGCTCTTTTTGCTTTAAAGAGTTATTTAAATTATACATAATATTCAGATAATTAAAACAATATACACAATTAACACAGATTAAAACGGCTATTTAAAGTAAATAATAAAATAAAATGATAAAAATATCAAAAATATAAGAAAATAGTATTGACATAAATAAAATATCTGATATACTGTAGACATAAACAAAGAGAGAATATATTCTTAAAAGTTTGATGAATGCATATCCACAGGGAAAAGGTAGAAAGACTTTAAAAGTGGAAATTTAAGAAAGAGAGGTACAGTCCAAAGAAAACTTAAGTAATGATTAGACTTTGATCTAATCCGGAACCTATAAGAAGATTGATGAGATAATATATTATTGAAGACTCTAAAAGTTACTATCTGAAAAATCGGTTAGGATAGTACTCATACAAGTTTTATGACGAGAAAGTAGAATTTGAATGAGAGATGGACCGTGTAGATAGATTGATAACAACCATGTATTAGATGTGAAAGGAAGCTTATAGGAGGGATAAAACTTAAAAACTGAATAGGAACATCTATATAGAATGTCCGGTAAAATCGTGGTAGGACATCAGAAATATAGAAAAAAGGTTCTTTATGGAAGCGAGGATTAATCGATGGAACCAGGAATATTTTGAAGAGAGCATTAATGTGAAAGGTTAGTGCTCTCTTCTTTTTTATGTAAATGTAGGGATTTAAAGTAAACGAGTGTATAGATTTTCGTAATTTGGTTAGGTTTTACTAACTTAAGAATGCTAAAAGTTGCTTTCCATATACAAAATATATATTTTTTAAGCAAATAAATACAGATTAAAAGACAGAAAACCTGTATACAACTTGAAAAAATAAATTTAAAACATGAGTACTTGTATAAAATTAATAAAATACATAAAAATATATATAAATTTTACAAAAAAGCTTTAAAATTTCTTTTTCATCTGATAAAATAAAAACAGATTAAGCGAATGTGTACATTGGCATATGAACTTATATCAATAGATTATGAGGGAGAAATAAATGGGGAAGAGGACAAAGCTGGCGATACTTGTGGGCGCTATGAGTATTGCAGGTGCAATGACATCTTTTGCCGCAACAGGTTGGCAGCAGGAAAACGGTACATGGGTATACTATGATAAGAACGAAGAAAAAGTATCCCAGAAGTGGCAGCAGTCAGGGGAGTATTGGTATTACCTTGATGATATGGGAGATATGGCAACAGATGCTCTTATCGATGACGGAAATGCTACATACTATGTAGATATCAACGGTGCAATGGTAAAGAACAGATGGGTGGCTATACCGAATACCAATGACTACGATGAAAACGAACCTGATCAGTGGTGGTACTACTTTGGAGAAAACGGTAAGGCGTTTAAGAGAAGTGATTCCACAACAAGTGATGTTACATTAAAAACTATCAACGGAAAGAAATATGCTTTTGATCTTGAAGGCAGAATGCTTTACGGATGGGTTTTACAGGGTGAAAGATTGACAGATCAGGATGCATGGCAGAATGCAAAGTACTATTTCGGTGATGAGAATGACGGAGCTATGACTACAGGCTGGAGAGAGATACTTGTTCATGATGATAATGCGAGAACAATGGAAGAGCAGCCTAATATAGATTACTGGGATACAGATCAGGTAAGATGGTTCTACTTTAAGGAATCAGGCAAAAAGGAAACCGGTAATCTCGGTAAGACAATCAATGGAAAGAAGTACGGTTTTGATGAGTACGGCAGAATGATTGCAAGCTGGTATACAGAAGCTACACCTTCTACAGCAGTTTCAAAATCGGCAAGAGCTGACTATACAGAGAGTTTTATGTACTTCGCTACACCTGAGGACGGAGCAAAGTCTACCAAGGGATGGTTCAAGGTGGTTCCGGGATACTTCCTCAACAAAGGTAAATGGGAAGAGGACGGAACGGCTTGGTACTATGCTGACGGAAAAGGTCATATCAGTGCAAATGAGATAAAGAGCATTAACGGAAAGAAGTATGCTTTTGATGATAAGGGCGGTATGATATCAGGACTTGGATTGTTTGAGATGAAGCTTCTTGATAACGGAAAATATTCTACTACAGAGTTTGTAGATAAACTCGGTTCAGGAAACAAAGCGGTTCCTTATTCTACACAGGAAAAGTTTGTGGATGCTATAGGAAAGGTTCATTACAGTGATTTCCTTTCAGGAAAGTATCGCATGATGTATTTTGGAGACGGTAAGGACGGTGCTCAGAAGTACGGAAAGCAGACTGTTAAGCTTGACGGAGAAGACAGAACTTTCTATTTTAAGGAAGGCGGATCAAATAAGGGAAGCGGATTCAACGGTATAAAGGATGAAAGACTCTATATCGCAGGACTCAATATAAAGGCTGATCAGTATGACAAATATGAGGTTGTCGTAGTTGATAAGAGCAATGACAATCAGTTGGTATATAAGGGAACTGTAGGAGAGCTTCTTACAATGACAGGTTATGTGGCTTCTGTAGAAGAAAAGGATAATAAGACTACATGGAAGATCACAACTCCTAACTCAAATTATCAGGTGAAATTACTCGGTAACTCGGGAACTATTGTAAAGAGCGGTACAAAGAGAGACGGAGAAGACTACAAGATTAAAGTAAACAATAAGGTTATCACAAGTGTGACTCTTGAATAAGAATAAAAGTAAAGGCCTGTGCAAAATGCACAGGTCTGTTTTTATGCTCCGAATATTTCTTTTGTTTCTACATTGAACTCACCGTTGTCGGCTACTTCCATTATCATGTAAGTTGGAGTATGTCGGGCCTGTCGGGGATATCCGAGAGAGCCCGGATTTAATATGGTGACCCCGTCAATAGTTTTGTAAAACGGTCTATGTGTATGACCGTACATGGCAAAATCACATCCTCTTGAAAGAGCTTCATCTTTCAGGATATCTACACCCATACTTACGCCGTACTGGTGTCCGTGAACCAAAAGGGCCTTGTGATTTTTTATATTTACTTCCTTTTCTCTTGGAAGTTGTGAAAAGAAGTCATTATTACCCTGTACCATATGGCAGGCACAGTCAGGTTCAATCATATAACTTATTTTTGTTTCGCTGCTTTCTATATCACCAAGATGGATTAACATATCAAAAGGCTTTTCTTTACCTATTACCTTTTTCAGTATATCATCCATTCTATGGGTGTCACTAACAATCAGTATCTTCATAAAATTCCTCTAGCTTTTTCTTCATTGCCATAAGTGCTTTTCCTCTATGACTTATCTTGTTTTTCTCTTCAGGACTTATTTCGGCACTTGTTTTATTATATTCGGGCAGAAAAAGTATCGGATCATATCCGAATCCGTTCTCACCCGATATGGTATGAGCTATAAGTCCCTCCATGCTTCCCTCTGTAAATACGGTTGTACCGTCATCAAGTATAGCACAGATGCATGCTCTAAATCTTGCACTTCTTTCATTACCCTGCGCATTTTGCAGTCTGGATATAATGTTTTGATTTTTTATATTGTATGAAGTGTCTTCTCCCATATATCTGGAAGAATATACTCCCGGCTCTCCCCCTATGTAATCCACCTCTAAACCGGAATCGTCAGAGAGAACAATACCTCCGGTGATATCCCAAATGGCTTTTGCCTTTATATAGGCGTTTTCTTTAAATGTTGTTCCGGTCTCCTCCACATCAATAGATATGCCGGCATCCTTTGCGGATATGATATCAAAACCCGGCAAAATTTCTTTGATTTCCTTAAGTTTGTTTTTATTTCCGGTTGCAAAAATGATTTTTTTCATTGTTATTCCCGTCCGGTTCTCTTAGGTGGCTTTGGCCCCATATACTGATAGAACCTTGTCTGCATCATACCGTTGTATATCTTTCGGTTTTTATCGGCTTCTTTTCCGATGTATTTTTGGGCATCGTCATACGATGTGATAAGATATAGTGACCAGGAATCAAGAGCTGCATATCTGTCCCCAAGACTCTTATAAATGGCCGGAAGATTTTCTTTTTCCTCCAATCTTTCACCATATGGCGGATTTGTAATAATAAATCCATATTTTTTCGGATGAGAAAGTGATGCCACATCTCTGCATTGTAAATGTAACATATCTATAACACCCGCTCTTGTTGCATTGCTTCTGGCAGCTTCTACAACGGATTTATCGATGTCATATCCCTGTATATCTACATTTGTATCGATACTTACCGTTTCTCTTGCTTCTTCATAAGCATCATCCCAAACTTGTTTGTCTATAAGATTTGACCATTTGCCGCTTAAGAAACCTCTTTTAAGTCCGGGAGCAATATTTGCAGCCAGCATAGCAGCCTCTATTACAAAAGTACCGCTACCGCAGAAAGGATCGACAAGTATTCTGTCTTTTTTCCATGGTGTAAGCATAATAAGGGCGGCAGCCAAAGTTTCTGTAATAGGAGCCTTGGCGGTCATAGTTCTGTAGCCTCTTTTATGAAGAGATACTCCGGTGGTATCAAGTCCTATGGTGACAATATCTTTATTTAAAGAAACTCTAAGCGGATAATCGGCGCCTGTTTCTTCAAACCATTCCTTTTTATAAATTTTTTTCATTCTCTCAACCATAGCCTTTTTAACTATGGACTGGATATCGGAAGGAGAGAAGAGTTTACTTTTTATAGAAGTAGCCTTACTCACCCAGAACCTACCGTCGGCAGGAATATAATCTTCCCAAGGTATTGCGGCAACGGAATCAAAGAGTTCACTAAAGGTTGTGGCTTTAAATTCCGCAACTTTAATCAGTACTCTTTCTGTAGTGCGAAGCCACATATTGGCTCTGGCAATAGCTTCATCGTCACCTTCAAAATACACCCTTCCATCCTCTACTCTTGTAATATCATAGCCTATATCTATGATTTCTCTTTTTAGAATGGCCTCAAGACCGAAGTGGCATGGTGCGTACAGTTCAAATATTTTTCTCAAGTTTTATCTCCTTTAATACATTGCCGTCAAAATCATATATAGAAAAAAGGTCATTATCAAGTATTGCATAGGAGTTTGGATTTTGTTCCTTTGGAAGTGATGCCGATCCGGGATTTAATATATAAACATCTCCGACTTTTTTTGCTATAGGAAGATGTACATGCCCGTATATGAATGCACCCGCCTTTGGAAGTTTCGGCAGATGCTCCTCTCCATAAACATGTCCGTGAGTTATAAAAAAGTAAATGTCATTAAAATTCCCGATGCAATAATCGGATTGCATTGGGAATTCGAGTACCATCTGATCCACCTCGGAATCACAATTTCCTCTTACCGCAATAATGTCATCTTTAAGTTCATTAAGCATTGCAAAGACTTCCTTAGGACAGTAGTCCTTTGGCAGATCGTTTCTTGGACCGTGATATAAGAGGTCACCGAGCAGTATAAGTTTGTCGGCATTGCTTTCTCTATACTTTTCTATTATTTTTTTTGTATAGAAAGCCGAGCCGTGTATATCGGATGCAAAAAAATATTTCATAAATAAAAGGTCTAAGACCTAGTCCTCCTGTTGTCTGAATTCTACGTTCTGTGTAGCGGCATCCATAGAATCAATTATTGCAAGTGACTCCAAATGGAAACCGAGATTTCTTATAGTACGTCCACCGCTTTGGAATCCTTTCTCTATTGCAATTCCGATGCCCTCAACTGTTCCGCCCGACTCATTTACTATAGAGATAAGTCCCTGCAGTGCACATCCGTTTGCAAGGAAGTCATCAATAATAAGAACTCTGTCATCAGCACTTAAAAATTTCTTTGATACTATTACCTGGTTTTTGCATTTATGTGTAAAGCTTTCAACTTCTGCGGTATACATATCACCGTCTATATTGATTGATTTTGATTTTTTTGCAAATACTACAGGAACTCCGAATTCAAGTCCTGCTATTGCGGCAATACCTATACCTGAGGATTCTATTGTTAAAATCTTGTTTATATTGTGTGAAGCAAACTTTGACTTAAACTCTTTAGCCATTTCTAAAAAGAGTTCCACATCCATTTGGTGGTTTAAAAAGGAATCAACTTTTACTACATTACCTTCTTTGATTACTCCATCTTTTTTGATACGCTCTTCTAATAACTTCATGAAAATCCTCTCTCTTTTTGAAAATACACAACAACTACTTGCACTAACGTGTAAGCATTAGCAACTCAAGTGCTAATTTCTCATTAATATTACCTTTTTTTATAGCTTCTTCCAACTCGATTGCGTTTTTGACATAGGATAAAAGCAATGCCATGTCAAAACCACGGGCTTGACGCATAAGATTTTTAACTACATAGGGATTAAGTTTCAGATTTGATGCTATATCCTTTTCGTTAAAACCTGCAGACATCAATTCTTTGATTTGCAACAGCTGGTTAAACTGTCTTGTGATAAGAATCATTATTTTTAGTGACGGCTCTTTTAAAGCTACCAGGTCCTCATATATATCCAAAGCTTCTTTGATTTTATTGTTGGTAATCATTTTTACCAGCTCAAAGATTCTGTTGGTCAGACTGATGCTTGTTATCGCTCTTATATCTTCCTCTTCTATAATATCTTTGTCAAGAGTAAAGGAGAGTAATTTATCCAATTCGCTCTTTATTCTTTCCATATCATTTCCAACTCTGGCAATAAAAAAATCCATGTTTGAAACAGTGATTTTTTTGCCGGCTTTGTTTATGATATTTCCTGCCCAATTTTTCAGCTCATCATCTGTAGGATGATTGAGTTCTGCGATATATCCGATATCCTTGACCTTTTTGTAGAGTTTTGAACGTTTATCGATTTCTTTTTCTACAAAAATGATTTTTGTACTATCGGGTTTATCTGAAATATAGTTTAAAAACTTATCGTTTCCGGATTTAAACCATTGACTTTCTTCTATAAGAATACATCTGTATTCTGAAAAGAACGGAAGCGTATTGGCAAAGTCAATAATAGCGTCTACATCTATCCCCTTTCCTTCAAAATAGGCATAGTTCATTTGGTCATCACCTACCATAGCCGTTTTCAATCTTTTTTTATAGCTGTTTTTTAAAAATTCATCATCACCTGATAGTACATAAATGCCTTTGAATGTGGAAGTTTTCAAATCATTATTTAATACTTTCATGAGGATGATTATAACATGAATAGAAAAAAGCCACCAGTAAAAAGTCTTGAAAAATATAAGGATATACATATATAAAAAAGTCGTTAAAATAGTGTTGACACGAATTTAAAAGTTTGGTATTATATCAAAGCTGCTCAAAACGAGCAGAAAAAGTTCAAAAAAACCTCAAACAAATTTAAAAAAGTTGTTGACAAGATGAAATGAGCTTGATATAATAGCTAAGCTGTTTTAAACAGCAAAGCAAACGAACCTTGATAATTTAAGATTAAACAGTACACACAACCCTGAAAATTCACATATTTTTCTTGACGAGAACGAGCGAAGCGAAGTCCGAGTTTAGAAAAATAGCGCACCTCGTCGAGCAAAGCGAGACGATGGTGTTACATATAATATGTAATGAGATTTCAGAAACAACGTTTAG
>NZ_AZXX01000003.1:0-597 GCF_000512995.1 Lachnoanaerobaculum sp. MSX33
GCCCCTGTAAGGACCATGGCTCCTGCAAGCAATCCGGCAGTCGCCTGCTTTACCTTCCTTATTAAATTATTTTTCTTCATATCTCTCCTCTAACTATCTGTCAAAAAGAACAAAATCACTGTCCAAGTTGTTCAATCCGTCTGTAGCATATGTGATTTCCGCTCCCCACCTGTCATGTCTGTCGGCACTTGAATCGTAGTGATAGAATCTTCCGTTCTTCTTTCTAGGTCTGTCACTATCACTTACTCTTGCTACGAACTTTGAGTTTGAAACTACTATCCAGTTGCCCTCTCCGTCCTTAAGAATCTTTGTGCCTTTGACTAATTTACCGTTTGAGTCCACGACTACATACTCGCCGTGACCTGTTCTTGTATCCTTAAGAATACCGTACTTAAGGCTTGCGTCAGCATCCAGTCTTAATCCGTTGAAGTAGAACTTACCGTCGCTCTTTGCAAGTGTGCATCTTGCTCCGATAGCCTTACCGTTGTCTTTGAAACCGAATACCACGTTTTGATCTCTAAGAGATACTGTAACCTCACCGGTAATCATTGAACCGTCATTAAGCTCATCTGTACCGAAGAGATATAAGCTTCCTCT
>NZ_AZXX01000004.1:0-2011 GCF_000512995.1 Lachnoanaerobaculum sp. MSX33
CCTGTCTTTGACAGCTAAAAGGTCTGAAAGCCATATATATCAAGGGTTTCAGACCTTTTTTAATTCACAAAAGTGTAGCTAGAACTACCTACTTTTTTTGCTTTCCCGAAAGACTTTTTTCATACTCAAATCGGTTAAAATTTCGTAATCGGTACGAAATCCGAATACTTCATGAAGTGCATCTGTTAAGGCTGTTCTTGTATAAGCGGGTAGATATCCTAACTTTTCTCCCGGACGATACATCATCATAGAGCGTAATACGTTAATAATCTCATCGCATGTATATTGTTCACCAAGTTTTTTCTCAAGTATCCTAAAGACTACCAATGAAGCAAAACAAGTTATGAAGTGTGCCTTTATGCGATCCTCTCTTTGAAGATAAATGGGGCGTGCACTGAACTCGGTTTTCATGATTCTGAAACATTCTTCGATTTCCCATCTCTTCTTGTTTATACGAACTATTTCTTCGGCACTTGTTGTCTCCAAATTAGTACAAACGGCATAGAAACCGTCATATTTTTCCTCTTCAGCTATGAGGTTCGAATCTATATAAGGGATTTCTCTGTCACAGACTTCTCCTGAAGATGTCATTGCTTCGGTAGCAATAAAACGGCGTGGATCATTTTGATTTTTTTGATTTCTTTTATATTCCCCTTTTTCAATAAGCTTATTAGCACGGTCAATCTGGCTTTGCCTGATTTTCTGATGATATTTTTTGTACTTTAAGGAGAATGATACTATAAGATGTTGCTCTAGAGCTTTATTACCTTCTTTGACTTTTTTATCTGATAAATCTTCTTTAATCCACCTTTCCTTATAAAAGACTTTATTATAGTCTGTCTGTTCATCAAGGTTATTCAGATTAAATAATCCTGTTTCACCTTGTAGTGACCAGCCTTCAGGGTCTAGAGCAAACTCCTTTAAATATTTTGGGAGTTGTTTTATAGATTGTGTTGTTATAAAACTTCTTATTTTTTCACCAAATAAAGTTTTGTCGTTAAACTTTCTATTGGCATTTGAGGACAGACCTGCGTCTGTACAGATAATAATACTATCAATACCATAATCATCGATTACCTTTTGTTCCAGAGGCTTTAGTGTTGGCTGCTCATTCTTATTTCCGGGGAAAATATCAAAAGCAAGAGGAATACCGTCATGATCCATAAACATTCCCATTCCGACAATAGGTAGTGGTTGATGTTGTTTTGATTTTCCATATTTCCTAAGTTCGTCTTCCTGCTCGATTTCAAAGTAATAGTTTGTGCAATCATAGTAAAGAATGTCATTCCTGCGAGGAAGTATTCTTTGGCTATTTTTATAAAGCTCAGATTGAATAAAGTCACTTTCTTTAGATAAAACAGAAAGTGAACGATATATATCATGTAAATTAAAGGTCGGCTGCTCAATAAACATTTTGGAAGAACGATTTGATGCCAACTTAGAAGATGGATAAAGGATACGAGTAAAAATTAGTCGAGATAAAATATCGTTCAAATCATATTCAAAGCTATACTTCTTTGAAATTTTAGAACAGATTTTATCCAGCTTAAGTGAATAGTAAATACTCTGAAGAAATAGATATCCACAGTTAAACAAATGTTTTTCATCAGGTTTCAGGAGCTTTGAAGGAGAACATTTTATTAAAATTTCTTTTTGTTCCTCATATTCCTTACGATTAAGTTCATCAACATATTCCTGAGCCCAAATGTAAGGGTCTTTTCCATTAGCTCTAGTCTTAACCATATCAAGATTTCCAAGTTTTTCAATAGTAACTGTAGTGACAGAACCATTGGATTTGCGTATAGATTTCTGAACATAAAATGTAGCAGAGTTTTTTGATTTACTTACAGTAAGTTTCATAGCATTCAACCTCCATGCTCATATTATACTATAAATAGCTACAAATAGCTACATAAAATAACGAATAAATTGACAAAAAGATAAGACTGAAATCCAGTCTTTATAAGGGTTTGAGGTTTATAGAGGGAGTAGTTAGCTGTCAAACTCCCGG
>NZ_AZXX01000005.1:0-54049 GCF_000512995.1 Lachnoanaerobaculum sp. MSX33
TATTAACCACTTAAGTTCCTCAAGATCTGATTCTGATAATCCATCCACCTTATTATCAAACTCTTCATATTGGTTCTGTTCAAATTCAGAAGTTTGTTCTACAGACTTCTCATCACTTGCTAAACCACAGGAAAGCAGAATATTTGTGCATACTATGAGTATTATTACTATAAAAATTCTTCTCATTTTTCTATTCTCCAATATACTGATGTCCTACCATATAGTCCGGATTTTGTTCTTAGCGTCGGCAATGATTTATAAACTTTACCCCATAACCAAACTTGAGCCTCTTTTCCATCATATGAATCAACTATCTCAACATGTTTAACATTCTCTTTTCCATAATGTTCATGCTGTACTAATATGTCTCCCTTCTTTGGAATATACTTACTGCTTTTTCCAGTCATTTTGCCTTTCCATTATTCCGATATTAAAGTTATTCGTATTTTCAGCTTTCACCTAATATAAATATGATACTGCCTCCAAGACTATATTCTTAGGCTCCACCTCGACTTGAGTTGCTCCTGTATGTACTCCTGATATTCCTCCCCCATATAAGCTATTTGCAAATAAAGTATTAATATCTCCATTTTTCCAATTTGACGGGTTAAATGCCTCACTGTTTCCTACTACAGTAGGTATACTTCCCAATGCTATTTGTGCTATGTATGTTTTTATGACTTCTGTTTCTGTTCCTTTTACAGTACCCATAGAAGGAATAGCTCCCAATGCAACCTGCCACGCTCTTCTCATATCTACTTTAGGAAGTTTATTTATTTGTGATTTGGCATATTCTCCGGTTTCATTACCTATAAAAACTGTTCTTTTACTGTGTATATCAATATTTCTTTTTATTTTTAACGAAGTATTACTCATTATTTGCCCCCATGATACATACTAACTGTTTTAATAACCTCCAATGCCACTCTTTTCCATTCTATTCTATCTCTATACAGACAATTAAAAGTTCCCTGTATTAAACTATTTCCTGTACTTGCAATATACATTATGTTATAAGCTTCATCATCTATTCCATAACTTTTAAAATCAAATCTATTTATGATTACTTCTTTTTCTATATCCTCACTTTCTTCAAAAAACTCATCTCCCGGATTTGCATTTCTTATAATCTGTTTTATAAGTCCTGCCGCAAGTCTTGTATCTTCATCATTTCCTGAAATTCCAAGATCTGTAAAAGTAAAATTTACAGACATATAAAGACTTGTATAAATCTCATCAGGTCTCTTCCCTGAAAAGTACTTAACCTCTACTATCTCAGGTAATATCGGAACAAAATTTTCGGGTAACATAACACTTACTCTATTATTAAAAAAGAAGTGTTTTATTAAATCTGATCAATTCATTTGAAAAACGATACAAAGGATTCACTTCCAATTTGTATCCGTTTTTCTTTGCTTTTAATACAATTTCCCATATACAGTTCATACTTTGCTCCTACTTTTAATAATAAATAATTTCCGGGTTCATTCTTAGTAAGTCAAATTCATTAATAAAATATTTACCCTCCATATGTTTCGGCAGTCTTATAGTTTTTAAATTTATACAATCTGACACAACATCATTACTTATATATTCTATACTGTCCGGAAATGTTATTGTCGCAAATCCTGTACATCTATGAAAAGCAAAACTTTCAACTCTTTGTAGCTTTAGTGGCAAAGTGATTTCTTCCAGACTTACACAGCCTTCAAAAGCTTTTTCATCAATTTTTTTTAGTTCACTCCCTTCTGCAAATCTGACTTCTTGTAAATTTTCACATGATCTGAATGCACCAAATCCTATAAATTCCACACTTTTGGGAATTTCCACTGTCTCAAGTCCCTTTGATTCTGAAAAAACCAACCCTACTATCAGTTTTGTTCCGTCTTGAATTTTTACAAAACCCTCATTTCCTGAATGTTCCAATAATATGTTTTGAAAATATTTACAGTGATATTCATCCTGTTCCAAATTTTTAAGCCATAATGTATTTTTAAAAACACATGCACTTACTTTTTCAGGTGTATGAGACATTTTTACTTCCTTTAAACTTACACAATTTTCAAATGACCTAAAGCCTATAAAACTTACTGTTTCAGGAATATCTACACTTTCTATATTGCAAGCATAAAACGCCTTACTTCTAATCTTCTCCAATTTGCTTGGTATATTTATATCTTTAAGTTCATGACACCCAGCAAATGCTTCATCTCCTATACAAATAAGACTTTCAGGCAACTCTGCCGAAACCAGATTCTCCATTCCGGCACAAGCTCCATTTGCTATAACTCTGGTTCCCTCCTTTACCTTAATATCAGAACTCCCCCTATTACACTTTATCAATACTTTACCTATATAAATATCATTATTCTTATCTGATAAATTCTCTATATAATACTTCGTTTCATTAAATACCTCTGTCTCTACATATCTTATTCCTTCGGACATTTTTATCTCTTCAAGATTCTTACACGAATAAAACGCTTTGGACTCTATTTCTTCTACAGAATCCGGAATTTTTATACTTTTAATATTCTCACATCCTGAAAAAGCCTCTGCCCTTATAGACTTTATTCCTTCTTTCATTTCCACTTCTTCTAATCCTTGACAATTTAAGAAGGCTCCTGTAAATATCTTCTCTATTCCTTCATGAAGTATGATTTTTTTCAAACTTTTGCATTCTTCAAAAGTATATCCTTCAATTGCAGTAATACCCAAAGGAATATTTACTTTTTCCAAACTATGGCAACCTCTAAACGCATTAAATCTCAGTTTTTTTAGATTTTCAGGTAGCTCTATGGCTTTTAAATTAACACAATTTCTAAATGCACTTTCTTCAATATTTTTCAGATTTTTAGGCAATTCTATATGCTCTAATTTATAACAATCTTCAAAGGCAGAATCGCCTATAGTTTCAATTGTTTCAGGTAATTCTACACTTTCTAATTTTGTACATTCTCTAAAAGCATTCTCACCCAGTTTTGTAACACCTACAGGAACTATAATTTGTTTTATACTTGACCTTCTCTCAATTATTCCGCTTTCAATTCCTATTAACACATTGTCCTCTATTATAAGTTTAGATTTTGTATGAGTAGAAATATACAGTAAAATGACTGTCAGTATCGGGATTAATACTATAAATCTATATCGTCTCTTTCTACGCCTGCTTCTATGCATATTTTCTCCGCACAATTATCTTATCCTCCACTCATTACTTTTTAAGCTATTACCTAGTTCTTCAATATTCTCTGCTTTTTTATCATTATCTTCTGTACTGTATCCTGTCAGTAATATTATTTTCGTCGGCATTGTACCTCTTTTAATAATCTCATTTTTTAACTTTTTTAAAAGACCTTTAGATGACAAAGTGAACAATGCCCCAATAACTGCTAAACCTGCACTAATGCCTCCTGTAACTGTCACAAATATTTCAGCCCCCATTAATCCGTTCCGCTCCTAAGATCCCATACTGCTATATAATGCATCATCACATCAAGAAATAGTTCTCGTATGTTTTCATATCCTACTATATCCGGCAAAAATATATCACCCAGTTCATTTGAAAAACGATACAAAGGATTCACTTCCACTACATTATCTTCAATCATATTAGCATTCAAAAATTCAAATGTACTTTCAGTATACAGACTTGGACTCCCACTATTTATAAATCTAAGATTATCTAAGTTATATCCGCTTCTTTGTGCTTTTAATACAATTTCCCATATACAGTTCATACTTTGCTCCTGCTTTTAATAATGAATGATTTATTGTTTATAAAGTACTTTAACATTCCTCCACTTAACAATATCAACTACTTTAGCTTATTCCTATTCATAATACTCCACGTTTACAGCATCAACATACTTCAAATCTAAAGAAAACCCTTTTGGTAATATTATTTTTTAAGTCAAAACTATATAGCAAGTTTTTCCAATAGTAATGACTTATACATCCTACTCTATATATATCAGCTTAACATTTTCATCAAATTCAATACTGTCGGCTATCGTCTTACTTACAGTAACTTCTTTTAATTTTTTACAATTTAAAAATATTTCGCTTCCAATATTCTCCATAGACTTCGGCACATAAACTTTTTTTAAATTTTTACAATCAAAAAAGCATCTGTAGCCTATATAAGTTACCCCCTCCGGAAACTCTACAGTTTTTAAATTATCACATTCACTAAAAACCATTGGTCCAATTATTTTTAATTCTTTTGGAAATATCACATTGTCTATTTTAGACTGATAAAAGGCATGGTTTGCTATGCTGACCGTTCCCTCCTTAATAATAATTTTCCGTCTTTCTTTATCTACAACTTCTATAAGATGATTACCTACATATTTGCAACCATACTCATCTTCTTTAATATTATTATAGAATTTTGTATCTTTAAATGCACAGCCTATATATTCCGGACTGCTCTCAAATTTTATATCTTCTAAATTTATGCACCCGGAAAAAGCTGCCCATTCTATTTGTTTTACTTGACTTGGAATTACTATGCTTTTTAATTCAATACAGTCTCTAAATGCCTCGCTATCAATCTGCTTGAGACTCTTAGGTAATTCTACCCTTTCCAGTTTCTCACAACCACTAAATGCCCAACTCCTTACATTGACTATTGAGTTCGGTATTTCTATTTCAGTCAAACTTTTACAGTTGGAAAATGCTGATATTCCTATATATTCAACACTTTTAGGTATAAAAATACCTTCAAGATTTATACAGTCTGCAAAGGTACTGTTTTCTATGTATTTTAAACTTTCCGGTAAAGCAATACTTTTTAAATTTGTTGAACCTTGAAATGCACCACCTGCAATCACTGTTATATTATCAGGTATTATAATATTTTCTTCTCTATCGGTTGATTTAAACAAAATATGCTTATAACATTTTAGTCCATATGGATTTATCGGCAGCCTTTTAAACCACTCCGTTTCTTCAAAAGAATTCTCACCAATCCGCGTAATGCTATCCGGCATATTTATTTCCATAATATTATTGCACCTACTGAAAGCATCATCTTTTAGTTCTTTGATATTTCCTAAATGCACATATTTAAGGTTTTCACATCCATCAAATGTTTCAAACTCTATAATTTTTAAATTTTCGGGTAAAACCACTTCCCCCAAACTTATACAATCTGCAAATGCTCTTTTACCAATATTTGTTACAGAAGACGGCAACTCTACAAACTCAAGCATAGCACAATTCCTAAAGGCTCCATCTTCTATTGTTGTCAAAGATTTACTAAAGTGTATTTTTTTCAAATTAATACAATACCGGAAAGCATCTGCATGTATTATTTTTACACTTTCAGGAATATACAATTCCACCATAAAAATACTGCCTATAAAAGCTCCATCCATAATTTCCGTCGTACCTTCAGGTATATTTATAGTTATATTTCTTTTTACCTTTTCTACTATTCCCCATTTATAATCTACAACTTTATTATCTCTTATAACTATATGCCCTCTAAAATTTAACACTATGTAAAGTATACCGATAATAACTATACCGAAAACAATTATCCAAAAATAATTACCTTTTAACTTCTTCAACATATAATCACCTATATATTCTCATTCAGAAAAGTTGTATGATTTAATTATATTTCTCACACTTTCCCCTTCTTTCTTGAATTTTTGAGTTGCTTTTATTAAATCGTCAGATTTTTCTTTTAATTTTTTTATCTCTCCCCACATGTATTTTTCACCATACAGTGTATAGACATCGCCTGCTTTGTTATTCTTGTCGTACCATGAAACTTCTATTCTTCTTCCCTCCACATCACAAATATTACTTGTACTTGTATATCTATTATCTTCATATATATCTATCTTTATAAGTTCATATATTCCCCTTAGTCAAAATATTTCCATAATACTTTAATCGAAATTATTTTAATATTTTTCGAATAAATCTCCTAAATACAATACCCCATATTCATATATGATTTTTTCTTCTCCATTATCTAATTTATATGTTATTCTGCCACTAAATCCCGTTCCGTCTAATCCAACCACAGAAAGAGCATACAGATAATATTCACCATTTTTTGTTAATTTGTGCATATATGTTATCAGTTCATCTAAATTCTTTATTTCTTGAAACTCATCCATTTTCTCTACCTCAGATATAGTCTTTGGTGGAATAGTAATTCCTGCTCCGTTCTCTCCACTTATTCTTATATGCTTCATATTGTCATTGAAATTATCTATATATTTCTGCATGTTTTCATTTTCTATAATTTTATAGCTGTAAAGACTCTGCTTATCCCATGATATATAATCTGTAATATCCCTAGTAACTATGTCAAGTAAACTTGTATCACTCCCATTCATGACCCAAGTATTCCCTTTATTATCACTGCATTCCAAGTCCATTCCCAGTGTATCTGCCAGAATTACTGTAGTAGATATCTCATTATAGTATTTAAGTGCTCTATCTCTTCTTTTTTTATTCAAATACTCTATGCCAACTATCACTATAAACACTAAAGTCAATATACTTGTAATTATTAGGATTATCTTAAGTTTATTTTTCTCAACCACATTCATATATTCTCCTTAGCCAAAACTGCTTTAATACTTTTTGAATAGATCCCCCAAATACAATACCCCATATTCATCTATGATTTTTTCTTCTCCATTTTCTCCACTTATCCTTATATGCTTGGAAGTCCTATAAAAAACTTGACTCCTTCATTTTGAAAGGTTCTTATATACTCTTATCTTCATAGGTTTTAGAAATTATTTGTGTCAACTTTCTTATTATTAACCTGCCCATGATATTTCTTCTCCATCGAAATAATCAACTAATCTCTCTTCCTCTATATAAAATTCACCCGTAGTATTTTCATAATCATCTTTTGTTGCATTAATATATCCCTTATCCCCATTCTCCGTTTTAAAATATATTAAGTTTTGCATATCTGTTTCGTATAAATACAAAGCCTCCCCTTTATGATATGTAGTTATTTCATAAACAGCTGTTTTATCATTATACTTATATGCTTTAAGCTCTTTCACTAATGTATGCTTAGAATCATTTATAATATAATTACCTTCTAAACTAAGCTTCAAATCAGAATTTATTAAATATATGCCTGTTGTATTTTGAAAGCCTATAATATATTTTCTATCTTCCACATATAAACCCAAATTTTGATATGCAGATTTTATATATCCGTCTACAGCTGACATATATACTATATTTTCTTTATTCAATCTATAGAGCTCACTTATTCGTGTATCATTAACATAGTGAATTGCTATGCCAATACAATAATTACCATTGTTATCATTTATAATTACACTTTTCACACCCTCTTCACCATAGCCTATTGTTTTTTTATGATTATTTACCTCTACTGATATATAGCCATCCGCATCAATAAATACCTTTACTGAATCTGTCTCACCATCATTATCAATGTCAATTTCGTATTTCTTATCATATTCTATAAAGTTTACAGCATATCCCTCTTTATTAATTTCATTTGTAATATCTTTTTATGTATACTACAGCTGTTTATTATAAATAAAAGCAATATGCTTACAGATATCAACCTAACTTTAATTACAAACTTAGACTGAAAGTTCAAGCCTATGTAAGCTAAAATAGCTATAAATATAACTAATATGACTCTTTTCCTCTTTTTATAATTCATCATTTATTACCTCACATTTATAATATCTGATGTATAAACCCCATTACCATTTTGGCATACCCACTGTTTAACCTTGCAGTTCCAAAATCACCTCTGTACATATTTAATAGTATCTTATTATATTTAATAACATTTATGCCATAGCATTCTCCTACCACATAAATATTTTTTACACGCTCATAATATTATCTTAATTATATCAAATCCTATGCTATTTTTCATTTGTTTTTTGTTCTATTTTTATAATGTATATTCATATAAAAGTATCTCTCTGTCACAATAAGTCTCCACTATAATATTCTGACCAAAGATATTTCTGGTTGGTTCTGTAGGGAATAAAATTCATTATTTCTCGGTAGACCATTTAATTATTTAACATGCTTGAAATCATATTCACCTACATTGTTATATTTCACCAATTCTTCACTGGACTAAAGCTACTTATCAATGTATACTTTAGAATATAATATTTGCCGGTACTTCGGCAGATGTCCACTTGAAAGGAGAGAGTGTATGGATATACCTTATAAGATTTATTTGGAAGAAAATGAGATGCCAAAATATTGGTACAATGTAAGAGCTGATATGAAGAATAAGCCGGCTCCGCTTTTAAATCCCGGAACACATAAACCTGTGACCTATGAAGAGCTGTCACATGTATTCTGTGACGAGCTTGTTAAGCAGGAGCTTGATGATACCACCGCTTATTTTGAGATACCTGAGGCAATCAGATCATTTTACAGAATGTACAGACCTGCTCCACTTGTAAGAGCATACTGTCTGGAAGAAAAGCTGGGCACACCTGCAAAGATTTATTACAAATTTGAGGGAAATAATACCAGCGGAAGCCATAAGTTAAACTCGGCTATAGCTCAAGCCTACTATGCTAAAGAGCAGGGACTCAAAGGTGTTACTACAGAAACCGGTGCAGGACAATGGGGTACAGCGCTTTCTATGGCATGTGCATACTTTGGACTTGACTGTAAGGTATATATGGTTAAGGTATCCTATGAGCAGAAGCCTTTCAGACGTGAGGTTATGAGAACATACGGTGCTACCGTCACACCTTCACCGTCTATGGAAACGGAGGTGGGAAGAAAAATTCTGGAAAGACATCCCGGCACCACAGGAAGTCTAGGATGTGCTATATCGGAGGCTGTAGAAAAGGCCACAACTACTGAAGGGTACAGATACGTGCTCGGTAGTGTATTAAATCAGGTTTTATTGCATCAGTCAATTATCGGTCTTGAGACTAAGGCCGCACTTGATAAGTATAATATCAAGCCTGATATTATTATAGGCTGTGCAGGTGGCGGTTCAAACCTTGGCGGTCTTATCTCTCCTTTCATGGGTGAAAAACTTAGAGGTGAAAGTGATGTGAGAATCATAGCTATAGAGCCTGCGTCATGTCCAAGCTTTACAAGAGGAACATTTGCCTATGACTTCTGTGATACGGGTATGATGACTCCGCTTGCAAAGATGTACACTTTGGGAAGTGATTTTATTCCTTCACCAAGCCATGCCGGCGGTCTAAGATATCATGGAATGAGTTCTACTCTCTCACAGCTTTATCATGACGGTTATATGGAGGCCGCTTCAGTAAATCAGACGGATGTATTTAAGGCTGCAGAATATTTTGCAAGAACTGAGGGTATTCTCCCCGCTCCTGAGAGCTCACATGCTATCTATGCGGCTATTGAGGAAGCTAAGAAATGCAAAGAGAGCGGTGAAGAAAAGACTATCGTATTCGGACTTACAGGAACCGGATATTTTGATATGGTTGCTTATGAGAAATTCCATGACGGAAAGATGGATGACAGTGTTCCTACAGATGAGGAACTCAAAAAATATGCAGATATGCTGCCAAAGGTAGAGTAAAAAATAAGAGCTTTATTTCATAATACAAGCACTACAAGTATTATGAAATAAAGCTCATTTGCATTTATATATTTTATTTATTCTCTATCAAATAATATATTGCCCCGATAAGGCCGGCATCATTCCCAAGTTTTGCAGGAACTATTTCAAGTCCTTCTGAAAATCTTGGCATTACCTTTTCATGCACTTTTTTACTAAGGCTTTCAATAAACTCTTTTCTGCCGCTTACTCCACCGCCTATAATAACCTGTTCGGGATTAAAGATATGAACCAGTGAAATTATTCCAAGTGAAATATCATCCACCCAGTTATCAACCGCCTGCCTTAACAGGCTGTTTTCATGTAAGGCATCAAATATCTTTCTACCGTTGATATTTTCTTCAAAGTCTTTCGGAAAAGCTGTCGGATTTTCCTTTTGCAATTTTGAGACACTCCTTACAAGCGCTGTTGTGGATGCATATCTTTCAAGACAACCTACATTTCCACATGAACAGCTCTCTCCGCTTCCATGTATAACTATATGTCCTATCTCTCCTGCCAGTCCTCTTTTTCCAAGCAAAATCTTGTCATCAACTATAATGCCTCCACCAACTCCGGTACCGATAGTTATAGCAACTATATTTTTATAGCCTCTTCCCGCTCCTATCCATTTTTCACCGAGGGCCGCACTGTTTGCATCATTTATAACTATAGTTTTGACAGCATATTTTTTTTCAAAACATTCCTTTATCTTTGATCCTACCCAGTTTTTTATATGTCCGGCACTTCCGATAACTTCACCTTTTTCGGAATCTATCTGACCTGTAGCAGATACACCTATTCCCGATATTTCGGTAAAATCAAGTCCGCTTGAAGCCACAAAATACTCTGTCTTTTCCAAAACAGTCTTAAGTATCGGAGTTTCATATCCGTCAAATGAAACCGAGAACTCATCCTTATGAAGTATGTTGCCGTTCTCATCAACCAGACCGAACTTTGCTGCGGTTCCACCTATATCAATTCCTAAATACACTTTATTTATCATAAAAATTTCTTCTTGGCGTCAACTATCATTTTTGCCGCTGATTTTGCAATCTCTTTATCGGCATCTGTCAATGCCACCAACGGTTTTCTTACGCTACCGATATCAAGTCCCTCGTTGATTCTGAGAACTTCCTTTATCATAGCATACATATTTCCATGTCCTGAAGTAAGAGCCGCTATAATATCATTTACACAATATTGTATCTCATTTGCTCTCTTCATATCACCTGAATTTATACACTCATCCATTGCAAGGAAAAGCTCAGGCATTGCTCCATATGTTCCACCGATACCTGCTTTTGCGCCTATTACTATGCCTGAAACAAACTGCTCATCTGGACCGTTAAATACGATATAATCATCACCGCCGTCTCTTACAAAGCCTTGAATGTCAAATACAGGCATGGAAGAATTCTTTACACCTATAACATTTTTATTCTCTCTCATCTTTGCATAGAGACCTCTGCTTAAAGCCACTCCTGCAAGCTGTGGGATATTGTATATAATAAAATCTGTATTCGGTGCGGCACTGCTGTAATCATTCCAATACTGTGCAATGGCATACTCAGGAAGCTTAAAATAAATAGGCGGAATTGCAGCAATTGCATCTACTTTAAGACTCTCTGCATGAGCTGCAAGCTCCATACCGTCCTTTGTATTGTTACATGCTATATGGTTAATTATTGTGAGATCACCCTTAACCTTCATTACATTCTCAAGAACAACTTTTCTGTCTTCAACGCTCTGATAAATACATTCACCTGAAGAACCGTTTACATATACACCTCTAACCTTTTTATCCACAAAGTACTCTGTAAGAGCTCTTACTCTCTCAGGACAGATCTCCCCGTTATCATCATAACATGCATAAAATGCCGGAATGACTCCCTTGTACTTATCTAAATTTCTCATAATGCCTCCTTATTGTAGAGATAATACCAAGAGGGCCAAATATCTTTGACCCTCATCATATAATTATAAGCTTAGAATATCACTCATTGAATAGTTTTTCAATAAGAATAATCATTTTGAAATTATTTTCTAAACTTTCTATGCTTTATTATTTTTAAATAAAATACACTCTATCCGATGCCTTTACTGCCATCTATTCCCCCACTCACTTTCTTTAAAACCTACCAAGGCAAAATCATCTCCCAAAACTATAGGTCTTTTTATGAGCATTCCGTTTTCTGAAAGGAGCTTGAGCTTTTCGTCATCACTCATAGTATCCATTTTTTCTTTGATATTAAGCTCTCTGTATAGCATACCGCTTGTATTAAAAAGTTTCTTTATAGGAAGCCCCGAATAATCTAAAACCTTTTTTAACTCTTCTACACTCGGAGTCTCCTCCACAATATTCTTTTCCGTAAACTCCACATTTTTATCTCTTAACCACTTTCTTGCTTTCACACAAGTTGAACATTTCGGATAATGAAATACTAACATAAAATCTCCTTTAATAAACTAAAAATAGTCCGGCTTAAAATAAGGCCAAAATATTTTTAAAAAATGCTGTTTTTTAGATAAACTATATATCACTTTAACTTCTGCGTATTAATAGGCGGAAGTATAATCGGAGCCATACCGGGCTGTGATGTCAATAGCGTAACTTGGCTTCTAATAAATGGAAACATTATTGCTACAGTATTTGTATTTATTATTGACTCTTCTCTTGAATAATCCTCCGACTCATATAAAAATTGGGCTTCCGCTACCAATTCTATGTTCATATCATCCTTTTCAATTGTAGTTGTCAATATTACATTGTATTCATGCTTACCGATAGGAATGATATTCTTCTTTATATCTGCATTAAGTTCACCATTTTTAATAACCTTATCCCTCACAAATGAAAATTTACTAAAACAAAAGTTCTTCATTTGTAGACTTGATCTAATGTCCTTAATATCCATTCTCACCTCACTAAGCAGCCAAGCCGATATCCTGTTGTATACAGTCATCAACTAAATATACTGTATCCATATTCGCTACTATAGCTGAATCATTCTTATATATAAATTTTTCATCATATGATACAGCTGTGTTTTCTTCTTCTGTGATGAAGCTTACTCCAAATAATGACTCAAATGTATCCGGAGTATCAGCTTCTGTCAGTGAAATATCATATCCAAACTGCTCTTTCGCATACATTATAAACTTGTCCATCAAACTATTCACCTTGCTTACCTCCTATTCGAATATTACTGATTATACCGGTATCTTTTACACAATATATTGTCTCTACTCCAAAAACCATGTCCAATGAATCTGCAAACTCAATTGTATGCTCATATAAAGGTTGTGGACGTTGTTTAAAATTGCCTATTATCAACTTGTAATGTTTTTCTTTTGCATAAAACGAAATCAACATGGACCTTAATACAATTTTTCTCTCTACTTCATCATCAACTCCTTCAATCAAAATTTTATCATCCTCTGATAACATTGAATTGACAAAGCTTTCAAAATCGTCCAAGTCTTTTTTTACCCTTAAGTCAAACGTTTCATCCTTGTATATATCTTCTATATCAGCTAAAATAACCGTGGCTTTAATACTACCTTTGCCCTTTTGCTTTAACTCATTGCATTTTCTTTTAGCTGCCCACCAGGCTTTCGCCTTTATATCATAGAAATATACACCTTCTCCACACCAACTTGTCTTATCTCCTCTTAAAGCAAAGCCATTTGTTTTAATATCTTCTGCAGATTCAATATCTGTCCCATGGCTTAGATTATAGTAGCTTTCAGTATATCTCATTATTTCTCCATGTGACCAATACTCTCTCAATAATGTATATTATATTCTAACATTTTTCTATGTTATTATCTATACAATTCAAAATTTATTTCCTTCTCTATTTTGCAGACAAAAGCTCTATTATAGCTCCTCTTACAAATTCATTTTCACAGACACTGTAAATTTCACCCGTTACTTCACCTGCATTTTGGGAATTATACTTTCGTATTACCTCCATTACCTTTGTCTTTAAATCATATTCTATCTGTGCCTTATTTAGAATGTCAAATACTTTGTTTTGTATGCTCTTATGCAAGCTGTAGCCCAAGTCTTTCACTTCAACCTCCAGCGTGGATATTGTGGAAATTTCAGGCAATTTTATAATCAAAGCATTTTTATTTTCATCATATTCCGTACATAAAGGTGTTACAGAGCCTTTATCCGATAAAATATTAAGCTCGCTTTCACTTCCTGTACCGTAGAAATACAAATTGTATTTTCTTTTTTCTCTTGTAGCATTTTTATTTCCTGAAACCGGATGAATCTTAAATATCTGCTTATCATTTTCATCAATCAGCTCATACTTTGTATAAGCCCAGTCGGACTCCACATAAGTCTTATACTCCTTTTCATCCTCTGCAAGTATAAACTCTCCCGACTTACCTGTAAAAATATTCAAATCAAGCTCTGAAGGGCTTTTAATATCATTTGTACTGATATTTGCATCAAGAGGCAAGATACTTCCGGCTCTTGCAAATACGGCGATATCTTCAAGATCCCTATATATTTCAAGCTCACGATTTCCGCTGTATCTTACTCCGCTAAATATATCAAACCATTCACCCTCAGGGAGCCATATCTTTGTCTTAGCCAAACCGCTTTCTCTGTCAAGTTTTTTTGTCACAGGACATACTATCAAATCTTTTCCGAAGTAATACTCATTTTTGTAATTATATACCTTGTCATTTTCAGGTTCATAGTAATACAGCGGCAGTATTAAAGGAAGCTTATCCACATTTGCTCTTTTGTTCATAGTATAGAGATATGGTATAAGTCTGTGACGAAGTCTTAAATATTTCTTTGTTATTCTTTCCGCAATCTGATTGTACTTCCAAGGTTCTTTTCCTGAAAACTCATTGCAGGTACTGTGCAATCTCATTATAGGTGAGAATACTCCAAACTGTACCCATCTTACAAACATCTCGTCGTCTCTTATCCCGTTCATATGTCCGCCGATATCATGGCTCCACCATGCATAACCGATATTTGATGCTGTGGCTGTAAAATATGGCTGAAAATCAAGACTGTCCCATGTAATAATGGTATCTCCGGAAAATCCTATAGGATATTTGTGACTTCCCACTCCTGCATATCTTGAAAGAATTAGGCCTCTTCCCTCATCTTTTCTTTCAGAATCTTTATAGTGGAAATAGTTTAAAAGCCATAGAGGATCAAGCCCCTTATGGCCTGAGTTTTCTCCTTGTTGCCAGTCTATCCACCAGTAATCGACTCCCTGCTTTTCAAGTGGATGATGTACATGTTTAAAATATCCTTCTCTGAATTTATCATCGGCAATATCAAAAAGTACAGGTTCTTCCTTTTTAATATCTACACCCATAAATTCGCCAATATCCTTGTAGCAATCTTCATATGCCCTTATACCGTCTGCCGGATGTACATTCAATAAGACCTTATATCCTCTTGTATGCAGTTCACTTAGAAAATCTTTTGGACTTGGGAAAAGTTCCTTATTCCATGTATAACCTGTCCATCCTGTACCGAATCTTCCTTCCACGTCAGTAATGTGCCAGTCCATATCGATAACCGCCACACTGAACGGAATATCCTCACTGTCAAATCTGTCCATCAACTCCAGATATGACTTTTGAGTGTATTTATAATATCTGCTCCACCAGTTACCAAGTGTAAATCTCGGCAGTAGAGGTAATTCTCCGCTAAGAGTATAGAAATCCTTCAATGCCGTCAAGAAATCAAGTCCATATCCGAAGAAATATAAATCTATTGCTTCAGGATCTTTTCTTAATTCAAACCCATCCTTTGTTATAAGCATTGAATTGCTGTCATCCACCACAGACCACATCTGCCTTGAAACAATTCCCTCTCCAAGCTCTGTTGCTCCGTCTATGGCATCAAGAGTTCTGGTTGTTCCTTTTAAACTCTCATTCTTATCTCCATAATACCATACACTTGAAGTTGTTCCGTAATTTCCGCTTACATTAATCCTTAAGCCTTCACCTGTAAATTCTTTTTTATCATATATTACTCTTAGATAATCTGTAACTATAACCAGTTTGTCTTCACTGTCTAAAACATCAAATTTTGCTTTCGGGAACTTTCTGTTTGTAACAGCCGCCGTCTCTTCATCGACAAATATATTTTTTTTACTGTATTCAAACCTTATAAGTCTGTCGGTAAGAATACTTATTCGATAATTATTTCCTTTAATTATTGAAGCCTCTGCCGCCTTTGTACTTACCATTTTTCTCTCTTTCTATATTTCCCCTCAATCCTTCGCTACCGGATACTCATTACAAAGCAGTCTGTACGGCTCTTCGTCCTCTTCTATCTCAGGGAATCTGCCTATATCTTCATAGAATCTGTTGTCTATATTGTCATCATTACATTGTGAAACTTCACCTATAAGCACACTTCCGCTTCCCGGCTCCACATGGAACTCATGGTATTGATGTGGCCATATAGTGATACTCTCTCCCGGCAAAAGCTTTACAAGGCTTCCCGCCTTTACATAGTATGATCTTCCGTCTGAATTTATAAGTACATCCGAGTCGGCAAGTCCACCCTTACCGTCATCATTATATACTTTTATAAGAAGTGTACCGCCACCTCTGTTTATAATATCCTCCGATTTAAACCAATGGAAATGCATAGGTGCCATCATATCGTCTCTTAAGAATAAAAGCTTCTCCGCATATACCTTTTTATACTTCTCATTGTTCCTGTTCCCGTTTCTGAGTGTAATAAGCCCGAAACCTACCTTATCAAAATCTCCGAGTCCGAAGTCTGTGATATCCCATCCGAGCATATTATCTCTTATTTCATCATATTCATGGCCCTTGTTTTCCCAATCCTTTGGAGTCCAATTGCAAAACGGCGGCAGATTAAAGCCGTTATCTTTTATAAGTTCCTCCATCTCTCTTATGATGCTGTTAATTTGTGATCTTTTCATTCCTTTCCCCTTTCTTGTAACAAATATTTGCTCATTTGTCTTTGCAATATTCTAAGTGCATTTTCTATATCATCTCCCAGATTCAGCTTTGAAATTTTTGAATCCGCCAGAGATATCGCTCCTTCATAACCGCTGAATTTCGGTTTTGCTATACCGTTCTCAAGTATATGGCATATAAGTCCCGAATCTATAATATCTTCATCTTCCTTGAAAATATTCTCAGACTCCTTACTTTCCATAACCTCTTTAAGTACCGATGCCACAGGCATATCATTGTACAATGTCTGCTGTATTTCGGTATCATAGGTGAGTGTTTTTAAGAATTCCCATGCCTGCTTCTTCTTATTTGATTTTGAGCTTATCGCAATATCCAGACTGTCAATCATACTTACATTATTTCCTGATTTTCCTGCCGGCATCGGTATGCAATCCCACGCAAAGCCGGTATATTTTTTTATCTTATAAGGATATGACTTATAAGTCCTATATTCGGCAAGTGACATCTGGCTGAATGCCACCTTACCGCTGTCAAACTGCTCTTTTGTTATGTTCTTATTGCCGTTTAATGACTCCAGACTTTTTACAAATCGTATAGACTCTGCAAACTTCTCCTGATTGAAATATGACTTCTTTCCGTCTTTTGAAAAAAGCACAACATTATTTGAAAGTGCCGCATTTATCCAGTCATATTTGTATATTCCGAAGTAATCCGGGCTGCCGTCAAGATCCCTGTCCAAAGTTATCATTCTGCACATTCTGTAAAAATCATCAAATGTGTAGTCATTTCCCGGTATATCAACATGCAGCTTTTCAAGCAGTGTACGGTTTACAAACATAAGAGTAGGCATCGCTTCATACGGAAGGGCATATCTATGACCCGAGAAAACTCCGGAATTTGCAATTTCACTGTAATATTTATTTATATCAAAATCTTTGTCTTCCATGACATATCTGTCAAGATTTTCTATAAGCCCCAGATTTATATAATTTTCAAAATCCTCATCCAAAACCATAAAAATATCCGGCATTTCATCCTTCAATATTCTCTCAGCCATCCATTCGCTGTAGTCATCTTTTTGTATTCCGCCGATATATTTTATCTTTACACCTTTATGTTCATTCTCAAACTTCTCTATCGCTTTGTCAATAACGGAATAGCTCTCCTGTACGGCAACATCCCAATTACTGCCGTTAAACATGGCAAATTCTATTACTGTTTCTTTAGGTCTGCATATATAAAAAAATATGCCGAGTATTGCCGCAAAAAGAATTGTCCCCACAAAAAGTTTACTTTTCTTTCTCAAAGTTCACCTCTGCCTATTGCCCATATGGCAAGCTGTGTTCTGTCACGAAGTTCAAGTTTATCAAGGACCGTTGATAAATAATTTCTTACCGTACCTTCTGAAAAACTCAAATCCTTTGCAATTTCTTTATTGCTCTTCCCCTTTGCCACCTCTTCTATTATGGCCCATTCATTCTTTGTAAGAGTTTTTACATTCTCGGAATCTACATGTATGGTTTCATTGTTTACAGCCAGTTTTGAGAAAAACTTTAAAACCTTTGAAGCAATATCAGGATTTATCATTGCCTGTCCCTGATATACCGTATTTATCGCCTCTACCAGGCTGTCCATACTTATACCTTTTAAAAGATAACCGCTTGCTCCGTATTTTAAAGCGTTAAAAACATATTCATCATCATCAAATGTGGTGAGTATAATAATCTTTATATCCGGATAACCTTCTTTTATAATCTTGGTACATGACACTCCGTCAAGTCTCGGCATTCTTATATCCAGAAGTATTATATCGGGCTTATTTTCTCTGACACTCCTTATTACCTCAAGTCCGTCAGACACGGCATCCGTTACCTCTATGTCAGGTTTACTGTCAAGGATTATCTTTAAGCTTTCTCTTATCAGCTCCTGATCATCTGCAATTAAAACTTTAATCATATTCCTCTCCCCATCTTATCGGTATCATAGCTTCCACCTTAAAGCCTTCTTCACTACTGAAATTTACCTGGCCTTTTAACATATTTACTCTTTCTCTGATATGTCTGAGTCCGAATCCCGCCTTGATATTTTCGCATCCTATTCCGTCATCACATATCAAAAGATTGATGCTTCCATAGTTTTTCTTAATTGATACATCTATATTTTTTGCCCTTCCATGCCTTATAGCATTTGTAAGACTTTCCTGTACTATCCTGTATATGGCCATCTCTTCGTCTTCATCAAACTTCAGATTAATAATATCACAATCAAGTTTTATATTTACACCGGCAACCCTTTTTGTATTCTCTACAAGTTCTTCTATGGCACTTTTAAGATTAAGTCTTTCAGGTGCATCCGGTCTTAATGAGCTGACACTCATTCTGATATCTTTTATACCGTTCCTACTGACCTTTGAGAGCAGATTCAGCTGATTTCTCAGAGCCGGTTTATCATCTCCTGCCAAAGCTATACAGGCATCTATACCTGCTGCAAGCCCTGTAAGAGTATGTCCCAGAGTATCGTGAATTTCCCTGGCAATACGGTTTCTTTCTCTGATCTCTGCAAGCCTTGCATTGTCCATTAAAGACTTCTCAAGTTCTTCATTTGTCCTTTGCAAATCTGTATTTGCTATCTCAAGTCTTTTATTAAGCTCCAGATTTTTCTCTATTATCTCTTCCTTACTTACTATTATAATTATACAGCATAATATAAAACATACCACAGTCATAAGATTTAGCGCATTGTAGATAAAGTATATTAATGTCTGTATACTTTGACTGCATACCTCTATGTAAGATGAGATATCATACACATTTATAAAGAGCTTCACCAGCTCATGAGTTGTTAAAAGATAGCTTATCATCGCGATAACAACTACCATCGGCATATATTTATTTCTTTTTAAATACATCAAAGCGTTTGCAAAAGTCCAAAGCAGTATTCCGTTATAATTAAAATTTAAAAGTATGATACATATTAATCCAAGTATAAATTCCAATGCGAAAGTTGCAACTATAATACCGGTATCATTTATGATATTGCCGTTTCTAATGCAGAAAGTTATTACAAAGCATACTGATGATATAACTGTAAATGTGAATATATACAAAGTATTGCCCGGTACATTTACCGCATTTGATAAAAACAGCTTTGCCTCATGTATACTTACCGTTCTTTCTGTAACTATCCATATAAAGCCTGAAATCAAAATAACTGCCGCAAGAGATATGACCAGCATTATTTCCTGTATTGTATTTATTTTAAAATTTCCTATACTTTTCATCTTATTGCCACTTCGATATATCAAATCTTGTTAAATTTCCTGCGTTTATCAAGTCGACATTTATGCTTATGTCGGATTCTATTTCTTTTCCGTTTAGATAATCGTACGCCGCTTTAGCCGCTTCCTTACCCATATATATAGGATGTTGCGCAACTGTTGCCGTAAAAAGCCCCTGCCTTATCAGCTCCTTCGCATCCGGGGATCCGTCAACTCCGTAGATTAAAACTTTCTTTTCGCTCTTCTCTCTAAGCGCCGCAACTGCACCGATTGCTGTAGGATCGTTCAACCCGAATATAACATCAAAATCTTTATCATTATTTTCAATATAATCAATAACAGCATGATTTACAGTTTCAATCTCACTTACTCCGTCTATTTCCTCTACAATCTCATACTTTTGATTATCCTTTATAGTGTCAATAAATCCCTGTCTTCTTTGTATCATGGATAAAGCTATAAGATTCTCAACAATAAGTATCTTTGCACCTTCAGGCTTTTTTCTTATTAAATCCTGTGCCAAAAGTACTCCGGCTTCATAATTATCCGATTGTATTGCACTTATTACACCGATTCTGTTATCAACATCGGTATCAATTAAAATTACCGGAACCCCTCTTTTTTCGCATTCAAGCAATGCACTTTCTATTCCGCTCTTGTCTACGGCATTTACAAACAAAAAATCAATTCCTTCATTTAACATATCCGTTATTTGAGCATTTTGTCTTTCCTGACTTTGCGCCGGATCTCTTGTTATAAGTATATCACCGTTTGCTTCAATAGTGTCTCTTATATTCTCATTGAGCACATTAAAGTAAGGATTATTCATTGTCATAAATGTAGATCCGAAAACAATTTTTTTGTCTTCAGTTTTCAATTTAAACAAAACTACCGATAACCACAATAAAAAAACATATGCTAAGAGCATATAAAATGCCCTTAGCCTGTTTTTGTCGATTTTTTTCATTATTTACTCTTTTTTAAATTTCTAATATAGTCGATAAATACTGCAAGTAATATTACAATACCCTTTACAACAGTCTGCCAGAAAGAGTTTACATTCATAAGGTTAAGTCCGTTACTTAAAATTCCTATGATAAGTGCACCTACCAAAGTACCTCCAAGCTTTCCGTATCCGCCCGACATTGATGTTCCGCCTACTACTACCGCAGCAATGGCATCCATCTCGGCGCCGTCACCTGCTGTAGGCTGCCCTGAATACATACGTGAAGCCAAGATAACTCCTGCAAGACCTGCCATAAGTCCTGAATAAGTATACACCATGAATTTTACTTTTGAAACACTTATGCCTGAAAACTTTGCCGCAAGTGTGTTTCCACCGACTGCATATATATATCTACCGATTTTTGTTCTGTTCATTATAAGAACCGATATTATAAATATAATAATCATTATAATAACAGGTACAGGAAAAATACCGATATATCCGGCACCCAGCCACTGCCATTCTTTTGATACAACTCTTACCGGTGAACCTCCTGTATAAACACCTGCAAGACCTCTTGCGATATTCATTGTTGCCAGAGTCACGATAAATGGCGGGATTGTTGTTCTTGAAATAACAAAACCGTTGAATGCACCTATTACTATTCCTATGATTACTCCGATAATCATAGCAAGGTAAATATTCATTCCGTATCTGGATACACATCCTGCAGCAAATACACCTGAAAGTGCTATTACCGAACCTACCGACAAGTCGATACCGCCAAGTATGATTACCATAGTCATTCCACATGCAAGAAGCATATTTGTGGATATCTGTCTAAGTACATTGAAAACATTCTTTGTTGTAGGGAACGAACTGCTTGTAGCAGGAAATACTGTCAGAAATATTGCCAGCACCAGCAATGCGATTATGATTCCCATATTCTCTTTGAAAAAATTTAACGCCTTTAAATTATTCGCTTTTTTCACTTTTTACCTCCATCATATAGCTGCCAATGCCATAATGCTCTCTTGTGATATTTCTTCATGATCTATACAGCCTCTTATCGTTCCTGCCGCCATAACATATACTCTGTCACTCATGTTGATTATTTCCGGCAGTTCCGAGGATATCATAATGATTGAAACACCCTGTTTTACCAGGTCATTCATTATTCTGTATATCTCCGATTTTGCTCCTACATCTATTCCTCTTGTAGGCTCGTCCAAAATAAGGATTTTAGGATTTGTAGCCAGCCATCTTCCAATCATTACCTTTTGCTGATTTCCACCTGAGAGATTACCGATCACCTGCTCCTGTGAAGGTGTCTTGGTCGCCATCATGTCTATATATTTTTGAGTTATCTCAGACTCCTTTTTTGAATTTACATTCAAATTTTTTATAAAATCGTCAAGAACTTCAATAGTGGTATTGTATTTTATATCCTGCAGTAAATAAAGTCCCTGCTCTTTTCTGCTCTCAGGCACAAGTGCAAGACCGTTTTTTATCGCATCTGTCGGATCTTTTATATTTACCTTTTTCCCCTCAATATATATATCTCCGGAAACATCCTTTGAAAGTCCGAATATTGCCTGCATAGCCTCGCTTCTGCCCGCTCCGACAAGCCCTGCAAAACCTATTATCTCGCCTTTCTTTAACTCAAAGCTGACATCTTTTACCCTATCGCCGTCTTTTAAATTCTCTACTTTAAGTATAACTTCCTTAGACGGCATAAAATCCCTTACATAGTAGTTTGTCAAAGTTCTTCCAACCATCATGGCTATAAGTTCGTCCTTGTTGGTCTCCTTTACGACTTTTGTTCCTACATATTCGCCGTCTCTCATTACCGTTACTCTGTCACATATTTCTTCGAGTTCGCTCATCTTATGTGATATGTAGATTATTCCGACACCCTTCTTTGTCAGATCTCTCATGATATTGAAGAGATTTTCAACCTCTCTGTCACTTATGGAAGAGGTAGGCTCATCCATAACCAGTATCTTTGCATTAACAGATACCGCCTTTGTTATTTCCACCATCTGCTGCTTAGCTATAGGAAGATTCATAACAAGTTCTCTTGCATCTATATCCATGCCCAAATCATCAAGAATCTTTTGAGCATCTTTTTCCATCTTTGAAATATTTACAGTAAATCCTTTTCCGGATTCTCTGCCTAAATATATATTTTCCGCCACTGTCATATAAGGTACCAAAACAAGTTCCTGATGTATTATCGCAATATTGTTTTTTGATGCATCATGAACCGACTCAATCGATACCTTCCTGCCTTCGATTTCTATTTCTCCCTCATCAAGGCTGTATATTCCGCCAAGCACTTTTATAAGAGTTGATTTGCCGGCACCATTTTCACCCAACAGTGCATGCACTTCCCCGGACTTCAATTCGAGGTTTACTTTATCTAAGGCCTTAACTCCCGGAAAGCTCTTAGATATATCTTTCATTTTCAATAAAATATTGTCTGCCACTGTTTCACCTGCTCTTATTTTCTAAATAAGGCATCCCTGGGGATGCCTGAAATTTTGTTATATTAATAATATCCGCCGTTTAACTGCGACTGTTTACTGCCAGCCGTCTGTTCCGTACTTTGCTACATTGTCTGATGTGATAAGGAATGTTTCTACAGGATATCTCTCTTCAACCTGCTTTCCTTCCACATAATCATACATAATCTTCACTGCCTGCTCTGCGATAGATACAGGAGACTGAGCACCGCTACCCTCTATTAAAGAGTTACCTGATGCAAGCTCGGACTTAATGTCAGGTGAACCGTCAACACCGTAAATCATGCAATTCTTGATGCCTGCCGCATTTGCTGCCGCCAAAGCTCCTAAAGCTGTAGGATCGTTTCCTCCGAAGATTGCAACAACGTCAGGATTTGACTGCAAAAGATCCTCTGCAATACCCATTGCCACCTGAAGATTTCCCTTTGCATCCTGCTGTGCTACAACTTCAAATCCATGATCTTTTATAGCATCCATAAAACCGTTTGTTCTGTCTACAACAGACTGCATAGTAGGTGAGTCAAGAACTATAATCTTTCCTCCGTTAGGTGCCTTCTTAACAAGGTCCTCTCCAACAACTTTTCCTGCATTGTAGTTATCCGATCCTGTATATGATACAAGATATGACATATCGCCTACTTCAGTATCAAATCCCACCATAGGAACTCCTGCATCCTTTGCAAGATCAAGTGCAGGTATGATACCCTGTGCATCAACAGGATTCATAAACAATCCGTCAAGATTCTGTGAAAGCATATCTTCAACCTGTGAAATCTGCTTTGTAACATCATTTCCCGGATCTGTTACAATAAGTTCGTCACCGTTTGCCTCTACCAATTCCTTGATTTTATCCTGAATTGTAACGAAGAACGGGTTTGTTCCGTCCATACATGTGTATCCGAACTTATAATGCTTCTTTTCTCCGCTTTGGCTTTCACCACTCTGTGCTGTTGTAGCAGCCTCTTTGCTTTCTCCCTCTGATGCGGCCTTTTTCTCTCCGCCACCACAAGCTACCAAACTACCTACCATTGCGAGTGCCAATGCACCTGCCATTAATTTTCTTCTCATAAGACCTCCTCATATTACCTTTCGGTTGATATGGTAATAATATCAATAAAAGCTATTTTACATAATTGTTTTTTGTAACGGGTATCATATGACAATTGTCATATACTATTTTTCGTTCTTAAATACTCTTATAGCATCCCTGTAAGTCTGCTTCATGCTCTCTCTTGCAGTCACAAATACATCATGTGAATACAGATTTCCACTTGTATCCTCAGCCATTTTTCTTATTGCATCTCCTGCGAATTTTGCCGCATAGGTATAGAAGTTAATCTTCCTTACTCCACGGTCAATACATCTTCTGAAATCATCATCACTGATTCCGGATCCTCCATGCATTACCACAGGAACTCCCGTAAGTTCTCTGATATTTTCTATTCTTTCAAAGTCAAGCTTGGGTTCACTCTTATATATTCCATGTACCGTTCCGAATGAAGCCGCCAGTGCGTCAATACCTGTTTCCTCTACAAAGATTTTTGCAAGCTCGGGATCCGTATAGGCACCCATAACATTCTCCTCTACGCCCTCGGCCCCCATAGCGCCAAGCTCTGCTTCTATACTTGCACCGTATTCATCTGCAAGAGCTGCCGCATATCTTGTATTTGCCACATTTTCTTTAAAAGGCAATGAGGATCCGTCATACATTATCCCTGTAAATCCAAGGTTCAGCGCAGTCTTTATCTCAAAGAAATTATCACCATGATCCAGATGTACACATACCGGTACCTTCGCCTCATCGGCAAGCATTACCATTATTTTTCCTATCTTTTCAAGAGGTACATATTTTCCATGTGCCGCATTTGCAAACTGCAATATTACAGGAGCATTCTCCTCCTCTGCGGCCTCTATCACAGCCATTATCCCCTCAAGAGAAGTGGCATTAAATGCGGCAACAGCCATATTTTTACTCTCTGCTATATCCAAAATATTCTTAAGTGTTATTAACATAATCTACTCCTTTATAAAATCCTGAGTTTCCCAGTTATTTCCTATCTTTTCTTCAAGTTTTTTTATATCAATTAAACCGCTATAGGTATCGTATTCCGTAATACACATCGCACCTGTACCTGCCGCTATCTCCATAGCGGATTTTGGTAAGTAGTCATTTACTATTCCGTAAATAAATGCTGCTATGGCAGTATCCCCCGCTCCTATTGCAGACTTTATTCTGTCAGGTTTAAAGCTCTTTTGAAAACATTTAAAGCTGTCCCATTCTCTGCCAAGTCCGAGTTTTTTTGAAACATCTCCTGCCGTACAAAGATACATACCTGCCGCACCGCATTTTATAAGCAATATTGAAACTCCAAATTCCATGATCTTTTCTGCCAGCGGCAATATATCCTTTTCAAGGCTTAAGCACATGCAAACATCTTCTTCTCCCGCTCTTTCCAAAAGATTTTCGTATGCTTCTTTATCCATCATACATAAAAGCTCTTCAAAACTCGGCTCAAATACATCAACATATGGAAGCACCTGCTTTAGTATTTCTTTCCAGTCAAGTTTTCCTGCATCGCCCTCAGGGTCTATGGCCGCCACATCAAGACTTGTTATCAGTCCGGCTTCCTTTACACTTCTATACATTTCTATAAGATCTTTAGCATTGTTCTTATAAAATCCTGCCATTAGTGTAGGATAACCGAAATGGAACAGATACCCGTTCTTTATATCCTCCATATCTAAATCTGAAAATTTGAAGGTATCGTTTGTTCCCGTAAAATGTAAGAAACTTCTGTCAAAGCCCGGCGGTGATAATACTATGGTATATGATGTATCTTCTCCCACAGCCTTTATAAAATTTGTTTTTGCGCCCTTTTCTTCACATTTTTCTATTATCTGACGACCGAACTCATCATCTCCGACCTTGGCAATAAGATCGACATTTGCTCCGAATTTGTGCAATGCCATACCTGTATTATTTACAGCTCCGCCATTTGCCACTGTTGCCCTGCCTATATTTATAAGTTTTCCGGGTTTTAAAAGCTTGCCGAAGTTTTTCCCTTTTGTATCATATATTTGAGGTGTAATATCATAGGATATATGGCCTGCAACTATTATTTTTCTGTCCATATTGCCCCCTTTCAAAAATAATTTACTAAATTTTACAAAAAAATAATAGTTACATTAGTCATTCTTTTGGACTGATATAACTATTATATTTATTAAAGTTTATTCCAAATAAATTTCCACATCGCCCATAACAAAACCGCGGTAATAACACTTATAATTATCCATCCGCCTTCCACTTTTGCCAATGGCAGATCCACATTCATACCGAAAAATCCTGAAATCACTGTAGGTATTGTCATAAGAAGCGACCATATGGTCATAATACGCATTGTTTCATTTAACCTGATATTTATCAGGTTATTGTACATACCGCTCATCTGCTCCACTATGCTTGTCGCCATCTCGGCCATATCGCTTGCCTGCTTGGCCTCTATGTATGCATCCTCAAGCTCTTCCTTTTCGGCTTCACTACATTTTTTAATTGCCGAGGTTATCCTCATCTGTCTTATTGCCACCACATTCTGTCTTGTTGCGGCACCGAGGTAGATAAGACCGACCTCAAGGTCTGAGAGATCCCAGATACCCTGATTATTTGTATTCATTCTGAGTCTTCTGTTAAGATGCAATCTCTCTTCATTGAGCTTATCAAGTATCGGTAAAAATGAGTCCGATATAACGAAAAGACTTAAAAACAAAAGCATCATCGGACTGCTTGCCTCTTCCGCTTTTATATACTTTTCAATAAGCGGAACTATATAGTTCGTGTCATATGTAACGAACATAAATATGCTTTCTGAATTTACAAAAAACTTTATTGACCTTGTCTCATAATGTCCGTTGTTTTGTGTAAATGCCGGCACATGTATTACTACAAGCAGATTTTTTCCGTCATATTCCACTCTCGCTCTTTCATTTGAGTCGAGAACATACTCCGCCATTTCCTCCGTTAATTCAAATTTTGTCTCCAAAGTCTCCACATCAGCAATATTACTGACATCTACGACTCTCCAATAATACTTTTTTCCCTCTTCTCCCAAATATAACTGCATTTATCAAACCTCTGAGTATATTAACCTTTTCTATTTGTATTCTTTATACCATTTATCGTCTACGGTAATATATTTTATCTTTTCAATAAGTAATTGTTCTATATTGGCATTGGTCTCTTCCACAAGCTTCTTTTGAAGTCTTTCGCAAGTCTCTTTTTCAAATATCAGACTTATGGTCACCATCTCATCAAATACGGTATCTTCTATAACTATATTTTCACTGTCTGCTATATATTTTATTTTTCCGTAAAAATCATATCCGAATTTATACTGTACTCTGAAACCGTCTCTGATCTCTCCGGTTTTCGTATTGGCAAGCGCCTCTATAACCACCCCCTGATATGCACGTATAAGTCCACCCACACCAAGTAAGGTGCCTCCGAAATATCTCGTAACCACCGCCACTATATCAAAATAACCCTGATTTTCCAGTACTTCCATCATGGGCATTCCGGCACTTCTTTGCGGTTCACCGTCGTCCGAACATTTTTTCTTATTTCCGTCTTCTCCTATGATATATGCATAGCAATTGTGTCTGGCATCATAGTACTTTTTCTTTATTTTATCTATAAATTCAAGTGCCTCTTCTTCAGAGCTTACCATAGCAATATTTGCTATAAATCTTGATTTCTTTTCTACAATCTCGGCTTCATTATTTTCCAGAATGATTTTCATAGACCTTCTCTCCTGTTTTCACCAAGGTATTATAACAAATGATTGAGGAAATAAAAAGGCTCATAAAAAAAGCCTCCGGGTTAAAAACCCGAAAGCTCTTAAACTTACTATATTGAAAGTACCATATCCACCTGACGTGAAAAAGATACTCCTGTTTTACACCAAAGTGCAAAATGCTCACAGTTGTTTCTGGTAAAATTGTAGGCTCTTTCTCCAAGCCTTGATTTTGCCCTCTCTATAGTCTCCTCAGGTGAAAACAGCTTATACTTTGCTTTAAATAAAAAATCAAATATACCGGTCTGTTCTCTGGGATTTTTATCAAAGTTTGTACTGCTCCTAAGTTTTCTTGGCGGACCTCCCGCCTTTGGAAAATGAAGTACAAAATAATCCTCCGACCCTTCTGTAAATTCCTTTAAGTCGGTCTCATATATGCTGACATTCCTGCCGAAATCCTTGGTTTTGTCCGCATAGTGAATGACCTTGCCGTCTCCTATATAAATACCGTAGTGATCGTATAATGCTCTGGATACTCCTATCACATCTCCGGGCTTTAGGAAACTGCCTGAAACCAATCTTTCAAATTTCTCTTCCATAGCACTCATTGTACCGGTAGCTTTTCTTATATTATTTTTATCAAGAATCCTTGCATGTCCGTCAAGAAGACTGTACTGCAATCTGTAGCCCATTTCTTCTTTTTTATCTCTCCAAAAATGTTGCTTACCGCAAATTTTCTCTTCTCTGTTCGGTCTGTCACCACCGGTTCCCATCAACATCTTACCGGCAATCAAAAGTGCTAATAACATATCCACTCCAAGTAATATATAACATTTTACCAAGTTAGGCTTTGCTAAGTTAGGTACTACTAATATATATTACCTGTATGGATTTTTCAAGTGGAAATTACTTTTCCGAAGATTTCAGCCGGAATATATGCTTTTATACTGATTCCTTCATCAATATATTCTTCACTGAGGATTTCACCGAATTTTCTGACAATTGCTATTTTACCGGCATCCTTATACGGGAATACATGCTCAAGATAAACTCTTTGCTTTTGTAATATATCTTCAACAGTCTTTTTTAAATCCTCTATACCCTCTCCGGTCTTTGCCGACATCTTTAAAACTTTGTCCGCGTGGAAATCTCTTGGAAGTTCCATATTTTCTTCCATCAGATCTGTCTTATTAAATACGGTAATTATATCTTTATCAACTACATCAAGGCTTCTGAGTGTGTCGTATACCACCAGCATCTGTGATGATGCCTCTTCATTTGACGCATCCACCATATGTATCAGAAGATTTGCATACTTTGCCTCTTCCAGAGTGGATTTGAATGCTTCTATAAGATGATGCGGAAGTTTTCTTATAAAACCTACCGTATCCGTTACCAGTATTTCCTGTCCGCTTCCAAGTTTTAACTTTCTTGTAGTAGGATCTAGAGTTGCAAAGAGCTTGTCCTCCGCCAATATATTTGCATCTGTAAGCTTATTAAGCAAAGTGGATTTTCCGGCATTGGTATATCCCACTATTGCCACATTAAAGGCAAGGTTTTCATCTCTGGATTTTCTTATCAGTTCTCTGTGATTTTCAACCTTTTTAAGTTCCACTTTCAACTGTGAAATTCTCTCATGGATAAGTCTTCTGTCCATCTCAAGCTTTTTCTCTCCCGGACCTCTGGTTCCTATACCTCCACCAAGTCTTGAAAGACTGCTTCTAAGTCCTACCAGTCTTGCTGCAGAAAATTTCAGCTGTGCCAACTCAACCTGAATCTTTCCTTCACTTGTTGTTGCTCTTTTTGCAAATATATCCAGGATTACCATTGTTCTGTCCATTACCTTGGTGTCCAAAAGATCCTCAAGATTTCTAAGCTGCGCAGGTGTGAGCTCGTCATCGCATACCACTCCTGTAGCTCCAAGATCTATAACTCTGTCTTTGACTTCCTCTATCTTACCCTTTCCTATATAGGTACCCGGGTGAATCCTCTCTCTCGATTGTATAATACTGTCAAGCACTGTTGCGCCTGCAGTATCCACAAGCTCTGCCAGCTCTTTCATGGATTCCTTTGTATCGTCACCCACATCAACTCCCAGCAGAATTACCTTTTCAACTATTTCTTTTGTTTCATATGTACTCATATACTACCTATCTGATTCTTGACTTTAAAAAAGCCACTTCATGAGAAACCGCTTCGTCCTCACCGTATTTTAAAATATATGCATTGAAGCATTCCAAAGCCTTGTCATAGTCACTCATATATTCATAACATGAGCCCTTTGAAAACATCAAAGACTTTAATGTCTCATCGTCATGTGCACTTAAAGTCTTATTTTCCAAAAGTGCCATGCCCTCTTCAACGGCTTCAAGTGCCTTTTCATAATCTTCTCTCTTTGACATATGCTTTGCATAGACAGCCAGCACCTTGGCATTTTTTCTGTTGGTTTCTTTTAACTGATTTTCTAAGAATTCCTCGGCCTTATCAAGATATGATGAATCTGAACTCTTATCATACATATCCTCATAATACTGCACTATACTGATACCTGCATTGATATGAAGTTCACTTCTGTCATCAAGGCTCTCCGCCTTATCATACATTGCCGTAGCATCTGCTATTTCTATATCCATATCTATATTGCAAAGCTTCGTATATATGATAGCCAGCATGTCCAAGTATTCCGTTCTTTCTTCATCTGCGGATATAAGAAGTCTGTATGTATGTTCGGCCGCCTTGTAATCACCTGCTTTGTACTCGGCTTCCGCTCTGTATCTGAGTATATCTATTTCAAGACCTCTGATATTTTTGCTTCCATGCACACCTATCGCCTTATCAAAGACTTCCACCGCTTGTGCATATTTCCCCTCTTCAAGCAAGGCCTTGCCGCTTTCAAAGTATTTCTTTTCATTTGCTCCACAACCGCTTAGTAAAACGAGAGATAATATGCCTAATGCAAATATATTTTTAATTTTTCCCTGTACTGCCAAAGCCACCTCTGTCTACTCCATCCAATTTATTCACTTCTTCAAATTCAAATGCATCCTGATGCTTGATAATTCTAAACTGGCATATTCTGTCATTTACTTCTATAACGGTATCTCTCATAGCCAATGCGGGAAATCTCCATTCATCATTGTCACCGCAATATGACTCATCAATAACTCCCATTGAGTTGGTCTGTAAGATTCCAAAGTTTTTGAAAGTGGAACTTCTAGGTACCACCAATGCTTCATATCCGAGTGGCAATTCCATTCCCACTCCGAGTCTGATAAGCTTATAATCTCCCGACTTCATCTCAACTCTTTCAGCGGCTCTTAAGTCTATCCAGTCACTTTTCCCGTCTATAAATTTTAATTTTTCAATTTCCTCACTGAAATATTTTATCTTTATCTTCATATCAATTATCTTCCCCTACTCCGTTTACTTCACTTTCAAAGCCGAACTTCCATCCGGTCTCTTCCTCAACCTCATGCACTATCTCGGCTTCAAGATCCGAATTGAGTCTTGGCAATGATTCTTTTGACTCCACTCCGAATCTTCTTAAGAATTCTTCGGTAGTTGCAAACTGTGAAGGTCTTCCGGGTGCATCAAGTTTTCCGGCTTCATACACAAGTCCGAATTCTACCAACCTGCTGACCACATGGTCCGATGATACGCCTCTTATGCGCTCTATTTCAGCCTTTGTAATAGGCTGCTTATATGCGATAATTGATAATGTCTCAAGCAGGGCATCGGTAAGTACCTGCTTTTTGGGTGTCTTGCATACCTTTATAAGTTGTTCATAGTACTCTGTCTTTGTACACATCTGAACACAATCTCCCAAATCAATTATCTGTATTCCTCTGTTATCATTATTATACTTTGCTTTTAAAGATTCGAGATTTTGAATTACTTCACTCTCTTTCATATCAAGAGCGGCACATAATTGTCTTATTTCTACAGAGGTTCCCAAGGCAAAAAGTATCGCCTCTATTGCCGCTTCTGTTTTACTCAATTTAGCCATCTAATATATCGCTTAGATCCAGCGTCTCCTCCTTTCCCTCTTCCTCCAAAGTTTCTATTTGCATTTCTCCGAAAGTCTCCTCCTGTAAAAGAGCTATTTTGCCTATTTTCATAAGCTCAAGTACACTTAAAAATGTAACCACAACTTCAAGCCTGGTTGCCTGGCTTTCAAGTAAAGATCTGAAAGTGAATTTTCTATGCTTTCTGGCATATGCCATAACCTCCGTTATCTTGGTTTCCAAAGATACAGGTTCCTTTTTTATGGTACCGAAATTACTCCTTACCTTATCAATCCTGTTTTCCTTTTGCTTCATTACACGGTCAAATACTTCTTTTAACTTGTGCAGATTTAAACCGCCGAAAAGCTCATCCAAGTTTACAGGCTCCTTGTACTCTTCCACCTCTGCAGGAATACTCGGCTCCTTAAAAAGTATTTTCCCGGCATCAAAGTATCTTCCGGCAAGTTCATTTGCCATCATCTTGTATTTTTTATATTCCAAAAGTCTTGCCACAAGCTCTGCTCTCGGGTCTATGATTTCCTTTGTTTCCTCATCCTCCTCAAGCGGTAAAAGCATCTTAGCTTTTATATCAAGAAGCGTGGTCGCCATTACAATAAATTCGCTCATCAAGTCAAGGTCATCGGTTTCCAGCTTGTTCATATAGTTTAAATACTGCTCTGTAATACTCACGATCGGAATATCATATATATCTATTCTATCCCTTTCTATAAGATATAAGAGCAAATCAAGCGGTCCTTCAAACCTATCCAATTTGTATGAAATCTCCATACTCACCTCTCAAATATAAATATCACTCAACCTTACTATTGTACCAAATTTCAAGATTTATTGCGACACTTAAGATTAATCACAATCAGCTCCGACATATCATTTAATCTTATATTGATACTGTGAGTTCCAAGTCCCGCTCCGATTATCTGAATCATATTTTCGACTTTTTTCATTCCTACAACCAATCTGTTAAAGAAATGAAACTGTGGTGTCATCACGCCTATACCGCCCGGAAGCCTTATCGTTCCACCGTGAAAATGCCCTGCAAGTGCCAAATCCACATGACTGTCTGCATAGTCTTTTACAAACAGTGGTGAATGTGCCAATAAAATATTAAACTTTGATTCATCTATACTTATGCGCTTATTTATATAACCGGAATCCAGAGGCTTTTTAAATCTTCTCAAATAATATTTTCTCTCAAGGTCCAATCCGTGAACACATATATTATCATCCAAATCACAGCTTTTATTTGAAAGATATACTATCCCCATATCCTCCATTATCTGCTTATATTGCCTGTAATTTAATCCGAATTTATTCTCACTAAGTCTTTGTTCATGATTTCCGTTGGCATATATACATTTATACTTACTTGAAAGCCTTTTTAAAAGAGGCAGGACATTTTCTATACCTAGTCTGCTCTTTACGGTTATCATATCACCGCCTATAAGCACCAAGTCCGGCGATATGTCCTCTATAGCCGAAAATAGCTTCTCATTGTTTTTTCCGAAACTGTTATTGTGTAAATCTGTTAAAAAGACTATTTTCTTTTCACTCTCAATCTTTTCGCTACTTATATTATATTGTACTGTTTTAAAGTTCTTTCTTTCATAAAAAGAACGGAGCAGCAAGGAAATACTCCCCACTGCTCCCAATCCTATAATTTTAGAAAATATATTTTTCATCAAACTCCTAGCTTACCCAAACTCCGTCACTGTTTAAAGTGTATCCGTCAGGTGTGGTGGTATTTGTCAACATTTTACCATCACTTCCCAAATAATACCATAGTCCGTTGTACTTAAGCCAGCCTGAAGAATTCATAGCTCCCGAATCTTCCATAAAATACCAAGATCCGCTTGTATCCTGTCTCCAGCCTTTTGCCATTTTGCCGTCCGCATCAAACCAGTATTTTTTTCCGTTAATATTTAAAACTTCAGCTCTTGCACTTGTTTTATCTGATTTTACATAAAACCAGCTTCCGTTGCTCTCTTTCCAACCTATATCCGGTGCCATACCCGGACCGTAGTTTTCAGCTCTTACATCAGATGTGGCAATTGACTTCGGTGCAGCATCAACTTTTGCACTGTCCGCATTTGTTACCTGAGCTTGCTGTTCCGATTCTGTTCTTGCAACAACTTCCTTTTTTGCGGCCTGCACTGCAGCCCCTGTAATACTCTTTTTCACACTTACATCTTTTGATGCAATATCCACACCGCCTGTTGAAGCTATCGCAAAGCCGTAGTCAAGTAAGGCTCTTGTGTCGGTATAATGAGTTCCCTGACTCTTAAGTATTACAACTACCAGTCTTACACCGTTTCTCTCCGCACATGTTACCAAAGTATTTCCGGCACTCTTCGTATATCCGGTCTTTCCGCCTATAACACCCGGATAATATCTGTTGTCATTGGTCTGAATCATCTTATGATGCATTGCAATTGAAGTGACCGGGTTTCTCTGAGTTGCGGGAAATGTATAATATCTTGTACTTGCAATCGCTCTGAAATTAGGATTTCTAAACGCTTCAGCCGCAATCAAAGCCATATCCTTAGCTGTAGTCTTGTGGTTTTGATTGTTCAAACCGCTCGGATTTACAAAATTTGTGTTTTTTGCCCCTATCTCTCTCGCTCTTGCATTCATCATATTTGCAAATCCCGGTATTGAACCTCCGACATGCTCCGCAAGTCCGTTTGCAACCTCATTTGCCGAGGCAAGCATTGTTCCGTAAAGTGCATCTCTTACACTTATTCTGTCACCTTCCACTACACCTAAGTTTGTGGCTCCCGATTCCAGATTTGTAGTTGCACTCTTTGAAAACACCACGGTATCATCAAGATCCGCCTGCTCCAAAGCAAGCAATGTTGTCATAATCTTAGTGATTGAGGCAGGGAAAAACTGCTTATTTCCCTCTTTTTCATACAGGAATTCACCTGTATTTGCATTGTAAAGTGCAGCTCCCTGCGATACTATGTTTGGAGGAGTAGCTGCATGTGTTACCATTCCGTTCCCCGGCGCAAAAGTTATCACACCCACCGACAATAATATCGACAGGCCGCCGGCTATAATTTTTTTGATTTTCATATTTCATTCCCACTTAAACTTTTTATTTACCCTCTAACTTATTAATACTATATCACAAATATTGAACATATGTATTAAAATAACCTTACATACCTGTTACTTTATGCTAAACTATATTTTAGAGGTAAAGTATCTTTAACAGTCTAATAAAAACTCATCTGAAAATCAATGAACATTTGTCTTTGAATCCGTCTTATATTTATAATCAAAGGCTAAACGCTTTCTTTGACAAAGAGCCATTAAAAAAATTCGGACCGGTTAAGGTCCGAATCAAATCTTAATTATTTATTTTTCTGTAAGTTCTTTCATTATATCTTCCACATGCTCCAGCGCTGTTGCTCTGTAAGCATTTGAGCCGCAAAAGAGCAATGCATGGCTTTCATCCGAGTTTGCAGCGGAACACAGTGCATCTGTTATACAATACGGTATTGTCTTTCTGTCACATACCGACAATGCCAAACAGTTGTGACAATGTCTTATCGGTATAGGACCCGTCTTCAGTCTGTCCATAAAGTCGTTTCTTATAGCTCTTCCCGGCATACCTACAGGTGATTTTGTGATAACAATATCTTCTTCTTTTGCATCAATATATGTCTGCTTGTAATCATCCGGTGCATCACATTCATATGTGGTAACAAATCTTGTACCCATCTGTACTCCGTCCGCACCCAGACTCATGGCATGCTCCATATCTTCTCTTGTATATATACCGCCTGCCACAAACACAGGAATCTTTTTACCGAACTTTTCTTCATAGATTCTTACTTCCTCTATGATCTCTTTTATTTCGGCATCATATTTTTCTCTTTTATAGTTTTTACTTGCCATAGTGTCGGCGCCAAGCTCGTGAAGCTCATCATAGGAAAATCCCAGATGTCCGCCTGCAAGCGGTCCTTCTATTACTACGGCATCAGCTGTGGTGTTATATTTTCTGTCCCACATCTTTAAAATAACTTTTGCACTTTTTCTGCTTGAAACTATCGGTGCAATACAGGTCTTTTTTGCGTTTTCGCTTAAGGCCTGTCCCTTTTCCACAAGCTCCGGCAATTCTATCGGCAGTCCGGCTCCTGATATTATGATATCCGCACCGGCTTTTACGGCTTCTATTACATAGTCCGCATATTTGTTTGTTGCCACCATTATATTAAAGCCTATAAAAGGATTATAGTTTTTTAATTTTTCCAAGAATTTAGAAGCCTGCTTTGAAACCTTAAATCTCCTTTCGAATACTTCCGCCGCTATATCTCTGGCTTTTTGAAGTTCGGTCTTTACGGCACGAAGATTTGCTTCTATAGGATTTTTATAAAAATCATCCTCTCTGAATCCGATCTGTGCTGTTGATATAATTCCCATTCCTCCATTGCCTGCCACATGTGCCGCAAGGGATGAAAGGCTTATTCCTACACCCATACCGCCCTGGATAATGGGATAGAGCAAACTTTTATCTCCTATTTTTAAGAATTCCATATTTCCCTTTCAGCTATTTAAAACTTCCTGAATCTGTTGTATCTGTCCTCTGCAATTTCTTCCTTGGATTTTGAATCAATTTTCTCAAAGAAATCATCGATATTTGAAACCATCTCTTCTATTACAACATACATAGTATCGACAGTCAAAGGTAATTCTTCCTTTATAACTCTGTCTATTACCCCCAAGCCTAAAAGTTCTTTTGAGGTAATCTTCATAACCTCTGCAGCCTCTTTGTTCTTTTTTGCATCTTTATAAAGTATTGAAGCGAAACCTTCAGGTGAAAGTATTGAGTATATTGAATGTTCAAGCATCCAGACTTCATTGGCTACGGCAAGTGCAAGTGCACCTCCCGATCCGCCTTCACCTATTACAACAGATAAAATAGGCACAGTCATATCGCTCATTTCAAAGAGTGCTCTTGCTATTGCCTCGGCCTGCCCCTTCTCCTCGGCTTCTATTCCGCAAAATGCTCCCGGAGTATCCACTATACATATAACCGGCATATTAAACTTCTGCGCATGCTTCATAAGTCTTAGTGCCTTACGATATCCGCTTGGATTCGGCATACCGAAGTTTCTGATTTTATTTTCCTTTATGCTCTTACCTTTTTGCTGGGCTACAACCATTACAGGTTTTCCATAGTAGTTTGCTATGCCGCCGACAATGGCACCGTCATCTCCGGAAAGTCTGTCTCCATGTAGTTCAAAAAAGAAACTGAACAATCTGTCGATATAATCCTTTGCGGTAGGTCTGTCAGGTCTTCTTGATAAGAGTACACTGTCCCAGGCAGTCTTCGGTGCCTTTACCTTCGGTCGCTTCTCTGCGGCCTTTTCGGTATTTTCATCCTGACTTTCCTGACGTGCAACTTTCTTAAATCCTGAAGTATGAGCTCTCAGTATCTTCTTTAAGACGCTTCTTTGCTCCGATCTTTCCACTATAGCATCTATAAAGCCGTGCTCAAGTAAAAACTCTGCACTCTGGAAACCTTCCGGCAGCTTTGTTCCTATAGTCTGTGCAATAACTCTCGGGCCTGCAAATCCTATAAGGGCCTTCGGCTCTGCCAGTATAATATCTCCAAGCATTGCAAATGAAGCACTTACTCCACCCATTGTAGGATCTGTAAGGAAGCTTATAAAAAGTTGTCCTGCCTCATGATGCTTCTTTAACGCGGCCGATGTCTTTGCCATCTGCATAAGTGAAATCATACCTTCCTGCATTCTGGCACCGCCTGAACATGAGAAAATAATAATCGGCATTTTCTCTTTTGTCGCATTTTCTACAGCCGCTGTTATCTTTTCACCTACAACTCTTCCCATAGAAGACATCATAAATCTTGCATCACATACGGCTATAGCTGTTCTTATATTACCTATGGTAGCCTCTCCTGTGACTACAGCTTCATCAAGCTTGCTCTTTTGTCTTTCCTCTTCAAGCTTGATCTCATAGTCGGGGAAATCCAAAGGATTTGATATAGGCATTGTCTTATTCCACTCGATGAAACTTCCGTCATCCACAAGCATTTCTATTCTTCTGTATGCATGAACTCTAAAATATCCGCCGCATTTCGGACATGTATAAAGATTTGACTTTACATCTTCAGCAAAAATCGGCTCTTTACAGATTCTGCACTTTTTCCAAAGTCCCTCCGGGATATCTATCTTTTCACTTTCCGGTTCTATCTTTGCATATGTCTTTTTAAACATATTTCTAAACATGACAACACCTCAAAACTTTCATTGCTACATTTTAAACTGTTTTTCTATAAATGAAGTATCTATATCAGCATCTATAAAGTACGGATTATTAATAATCTCATAGTTAAAATCTATATTTGTATCCACACCTTCTATTACAATTTCACCAAGAGCCGATCTCATCTTTGCAATAGCTTCCTGTCTTGTTTTTCCATGAACTATCAATTTTAAAAGCATGGAATCATAAAAAGGTGATACCGTGTAATCTTCATAAATATGTGTATCTATTCTTACACCGTTACCGCCGGGCAAATGCATGCTCTCAATTCTTCCCGGAGAAGGTGCAAAATTCTTATCTGGGTTTTCGGCATTTATTCTGCACTCTATGGAATGTCCTTCAATCTTCACATCCTTTTGAGTAATTGAAAGCTTCTCTCCCGCAGCTACTCTGATCTGCTCCTTTATAAGATCCATACCGGTGATCATCTCCGTTACAGGATGCTCTACCTGAATTCTTGTATTCATCTCCATAAAGTAGAAGTTTTTATTCTTATCCACCAGAAACTCAATGGTTCCGGCATTCTCATATCCTGCAGCCTTTGCCGCACTTACTGCAGCCTTTCCCATCTTTTCTCTGAGCTTACTGTCAAGAAATACCGACGGTGCCTCTTCCAATACTTTTTGATGTCTTCTTTGTATGGAACAATCTCTTTCACCGAGATGTATTACATTTCCATAGCTGTCCGCCAAAATCTGGAACTCTATATGTCTCGGTCTTTCTATATATTTTTCAATATACATGGAGTCGTCGGAAAATCCCTTAAGCGCCTCCGCTTTTGCAGTCATAAAATTCTCTGCAAAATCGTCTTCACTTCTTGATATTCTCATTCCCTTTCCGCCTCCGCCAAGAGCGGCCTTAATCATTACGGGGAAGCCCACTTTTTTTGCAAGCTTTAATGCCTCATTCACATCCTTAACACTTCCGTCAGTTCCCGGTATTACAGGGATATGAGCCTTTTGCATGGTTGCTCTGGCTACGGCCTTATCGCCAAGCTTGGCAATTGTTTCAGATTTAGGTCCGATAAACTTTATTCCTACTTCAGTACAAAGTCTTGCAAATTTTTCATTCTCAGATAAAAATCCGAATCCCGGATGAATGGCCTCGGCACCTGTTGTAACGGCCGCACTGAGTATCCTCTCCATATCAAGATAGCTCTTCATCGCAGGTGCAGGTCCTATACAAATAGCCTCATCTGCAAGCATCGTATGTAAGCTGTCTCTGTCCGCCTCGGAATATACGGCAACACTTATAATACCCATTTCTCTAAGTGCTCTGATTATTCTGACTGCAATCTCTCCTCTGTTTGCTATCAATACTTTTCTAAACATTTATTCTCCAATGATAAAGGTAAGTTCGGCATCAACCGCTATCTCACCGTCCACACTTGCTATAGCTTTTCCTATTCCTATTCTTCCTTTTGATCTGATTATCTCACAGGATAATTTAAGCTTATCTCCCGGAACAACTTTTCTTTTGAATTTAGCGGAATTTATAGCTCCGAAATATGCTGTCTTTCCCTTATTCTCAGGTACCGACAATATAGCAACCGCACCTGTCTGTGCCAGTGCCTCTATCATAAGCACACCCGGCATTACAGGCTCCTCTGGAAAATGTCCCAAAAACTGTGACTCATTATATGTTATACATTTATATCCGACACTTTTTTTGCCCGGCTCCAGCTCCTCAATACAGTCAATTAGCAAAAACGGATGTCTGTGAGGTATTATCTCTTGAATTTCCTTAATTCCCAACATATTTTTACTCCAAAATAAACAGCGGCTGTCCGTACTCTACCACATCCTCATCCTTAACAAGGATTTCCTTTATAACACCGTCAAAATCACTCTCAAGCTCATTCATAAGTTTCATTGCCTCAATGATACCTATTACCTGACCTTTCTTTACTCTGTCACCTACATTTACAAAGCTTGGTGAATCAGGTGAAGGTGCACTGTAGAAAGTTCCTACAAGCGGTGATGTTACGGTATGACCTGCAACCTTTGTGTTCTCTGCCGTGTTTGCGGCTTCAAAACTTACGCTCTGTGCCACCGGTATGGCCTGAACCTCTCCTGCTACAAGTTTTGTTTTGTTTTTCTTTATAACGATTTTTTCGGAATCTGTAGCATAGTTTAATGTATCAACATCATTCTTACTTACTGTTTCTATAAGTTTTATAATCTCATCTATTTTCATCGGTTTACTCCACGAATTTTTTTATAACTATACTTGCATTGTGACCGCCAAATCCAAGTGAATTGCTGATTGTTCCGTTGACTTCCACCTCTTTTGACTCTGTCAAAAAGTCCAAATCACACTCAGGATCTTTATTTATAAGTCCTACATTCTTGTGCATAAATCCGTCTTGTATAGACTTTACACATACAATTGCCTCAACACCTCCGGCCGCACCGAGAAGATGTCCGACCATTGACTTTGTAGAGCTTATTCCCACTTTATTTGCATGCTCACCAAGTGCGGTCTTTATTGCTTTGGTCTCAAATAAATCATTGTGATGAGTTCCTGTACCATGTGCATTTACATAGTCAATATCCTCAGGCTTCATACCTGCATCTTTTATTGCAAGCTCCATAGCCTTTGCTGCTCCCGAGCCGTCTTCTGCAGGTGAAGTAATGTGGAAGGCATCACAGGTTGCACCGTATCCTGCCAACTCGGCATATATATGTGCACCTCTTTTTTTAGCATGCTCAAGTTCCTCTAAAACCAAAACGCCTGCTCCCTCTCCCATGATAAATCCGTTTCTGTCCTTATCAAAAGGTATTGATGCTCTGTCCGGATCATCTACTGTATTAAGTGCTGTGAGTGAAGTAAATCCCGCCACCCCGATAGGAGTGATTGAACTTTCCGTACCTCCTGCAAGCATAACATCAGCTTCTCCGTAAACGATGGATCTGAATGCCTCACCTATACAGTTTGTTCCTGTGGCACAAGCCGTTACTACATTTATATTCTTTCCTTTACATCCATAGGCAATTGCTACATTACCTGCCGCCATATTTGAAATCATCATCGGTACCAAAAGAGGTGCCACTCTGCTTGGCCCTTTTTCCAAAAGCTTTCCGTATTCCTTTTCCATAGACTGCAGCGATCCGATTCCCGATCCTACCGCAACTCCTACCATATAAGGATCTTCCTTTGACATATCAAGCTTTGCGTCTTCAATGGCCTCTTTTGTTGCCGCTACTGCAAACTGTGAAAACTGCTCCATTCTTCTGGCAGATTTTGGATCCATATAGTTCTTGGCATCAAAGTCCTTTACTTCAGCCGCCAACTTTGCCTTATAGTCTGTAGTATCAAAGTATGTGATAGGTCCTATACCGTGTACACCTGCTTTTATATTTTTCCAAAAATCATTGACATTAAGACCTATCGGTGTGATAGCTCCCAAACCTGTAATAACAACTCTTCTTCTCATAGTCACCTCTTTTTCAGTTGTTCTTTCAATCCTTCTTATTACATGCTCATTCCGCCATCTATTTTGATGACCTGACCTGTAATATATCTGCCCTCTTCACTGGCAAGGTATGCCACCATATTTGCAATATCCTCTACCTCACCCTGATATCCCAACGGAATAAATGAATTTATTTTTGCCTTGGCATCATCTGTCATGGCATCCGTCATATCTGTTCTTATATATCCCGGTGCTATGGCATTTACGGTAATATTTCTGCTTGCCATCTCTCTTGCTGCAGTCTTTGTCATTCCTATAACTCCTGCCTTTGATGCCGCATAGTTTATCTGTCCCGCATTGCCCATCACACCGCTAACAGAAGAAATATTTATTATTCTTCCGGCTCTTTTCTTAATCATGTATTTTGAAACCACCTGCATGGTATTAAAGCTTCCATTTAAATTGGTAGCTATTACCGCATCAAACTCTTCAGGTTTCATTCTCATCATCAGATTATCTTTTGTAATACCGGCATTGTTTACCAATATATCCACAGCACCTTCCTCTGAAATGATATTTTCAATCATCTGCTTTGTGCTCTCATAATCCGATATATCACATTGGCAGATTTTTGCCCTTCCGCCGTTATCCTCTATCTCTTTTGCAACTTTTTTTGCAGCCTCACTTGATGCCGCATAATTTACATATACCAGTGCTCCGTCAGCTGCCAGTTTCTTTGCTATAGCAGCCCCGATGCCTCTGCCTGCACCTGTTACCAAAGCTGTCTTGCCTTCCAATCTTTTCATTTCGCCTCCAAAATCTGACTACAAACATTTGCCACATCCGCATACTCTTCGATATTGAAGACTTTTACCTCTGTATCAATTTTCTTTACAAAACCTGCCATGGTCTTTCCCGGGCCGATTTCTACAAAGGTATCAACTCCCCATTCAATCATTTTTCTAATGCTTTGTTCCAAATGTACACTTCCGGATACCTGATCTATCAAATTCTTTTTGATATCGTTCTTATCTGTAACAATTTCTGCATTGATATTTGCCACATAAGGTATCTGAATATCTCTTATCTCAACACCGTCGAGTACTTTTGCAAGTTTTTCTCCGGCTTCTTTCATAAGTCCTGAGTGAAAAGCACCGCTTACCTTTAAAGGCAGTACTCTCTTTGCTCCGGCTTCTTTTAATTTTTCGCCTGCAAGTGCAACCGCTTCTTCGGTTCCGGATATTACAGTCTGTCCCGGGCAGTTATAATTCGCCACCCAACATCCGTATATGTCATCCACTACAGACTTGATGGTCTCATTGTCAAGTGAGAGTACGGCACTCATTGCGCCACCCTTTATTTCCGACATATACTGCCCTCTTTTATCCACTATCAAAATAGCATCCTCAGCACTTATAGCACCGCTAAGATACAGTGCTTCATATTCTCCAAGGCTTAAACCTGCACATATATCGGCCTTAAGTCCTGTTTTTTCTACAGCCTTTAACATGGCAATGCCTGTTGCCACCATGGCTATCTGTGTATATCTTGTATTGTTTAATTCATCATTTTCTTTGAAAATCAGATCACATGCATCTATCCCCGTGACTGTTTTTACACTGTCAAAAACCGCCCTTGAATCCGCATCATTTTCATAAAAACTCTTGCCCATATTTTGTTTTTGAGCTCCCTGTCCCGGGAATAAAAATGCTATCTTCATAATTTATACTAAGCTCCCTGCATTCTTTAAAAGATTAGTTGCCTCACTCATTATCTCGTCAATGATTTCTTTTGCACTTTGCTTTTTGTTTATAAGTCCCGCTATCTGACCTGCCATAACGGTTCCGTTTACAATATCACCGTCCATAACAGCTTTTCTTAGTGTACCCAGAGTCAAGTACTCAAGTTCCTCAAAACTCTTTCCTTCAGCTTCAAGCTTTGTGTATTCTCTGGTCATAGCGTTTCTTAAACTTCTTACCGGATGACCGTGACTTCTGCCTGTTACGGCCGAATCGATATCCTTGGCAGCGATAACTCTGTCTTTGTAGTTTTCATGTACAATAGACTCATTTGCAACCACAAATCTTGTACCTATCTGTACAGCCTTTGCTCCAAGCATAAGTGCCGCAGCCAAACCTCTTCCGTCTGCAATACCGCCTGCCGCAATAACAGGGATATTTACCGCATTTACAACCTGTGGAACCAAAGTCATTGTAGTAGCTTCTCCTATATGTCCGCCACTTTCTGTACCCTCGGCTACAACGGCGTCAGCTCCGCATCTTTCCATTCTTCTTGCAAGTGCAACACTTGCAACTACGGGAATTACCACTATTCCGGCTTCCTTCCACATCTGCATATACTTCTCAGGTGAACCTGCGCCTGTAGTAACTACCTTTATACCTTCTTCCACAACTACCTTGGCAATTTCTTCCGCATGAGGTGACATAAGCATTACATTTACTCCAAAAGGCTTATCTGTAAGCTTTCTTGCCTCTCTTATTTCATTTCTTACAACCTCTGCCGGTGCATTTGCTCCGCCAATAAGTCCAAGTCCGCCTGCCGCACTTACCGCTGCAGCCAAATGATGCTCGGCAACCCATGCCATACCGCCTTGAATTATCGGATATTCTATACCTAATAGTTTTGTTATTTCTGTTTGCATTAATTTCCTCTGCCTTTTTAAGAAAACGCCCGTAGGCGTTTTTTATTTTTTATAAATTATCTACGCCCTTGTCCTTAAGGTAATTTACTACATCACCTACAGTTAAAAGCTTCTCTAAATCCTCAGAAGGTATCTCAACACCATAGTTATCCTCAAGTGCCATTACCATCTCAAAAAGGTCAAGTGAGTCTGCATTTAAATCGTCCTTGAAACTTGACTCCAATGTGATTTCTGATGCATCGATATTTAACTGCTCTGCAATAATTGATTTCATTTTCTCTGACATAATTTTCTCCATCCTTTTAAATGTTTATTTTATTTATATTTAAGTTGTAAAATAATTACAATCTTAATACACAAGTTCCCCAGGTTAATCCTGCTCCGAATCCGCAGAGCAAAATCAAATCCCCTTTTTTTGCAATACCTTTTTTTATTACCTCATCAAGCAGTAAAGGGATACTTCCTGCAGAAGTATTTCCGGTATTTTCCAGATTGTGAGGTAACTTTTCAAGAGGTATATCCAGCTTTTTGGATACGGCCTCAAGTATTCTCAAATTTGCCTGATGTAAAAGATATAAATCTATATCATCCTTATGTACCCCGGCCTTTTGTATAGCCTGTTCAATGCTGTGAGGTACCGTTCTGACAGTGAATTTAAAGACCTCTTGTCCGTCCATTCTTATATATCTGTCATCACCGTAAGAATTATCATACAGTGCAAATCCCTTACTTCCGTCAGCTCCTATATCAAAGCTTAAAAATCCTTCTTCAATATCCGCTTTCTTAAGTACCGCGGCTCCCACTCCGTCACCGAAAAGTACACAGGTGGTTCTGTCACTCCAATCCATCTCTCTTGAAAGTACATCACCGCCTACTACAAGAGCATACTCAATATCCAGAGTATTCATCATGGAATATGCAATGCTCAGTGCATAAATAAATCCCGAACATGCGGAGCTTACATCCATACATGCACAGTCCTTTGCACCAAGTAGAGGCTGCAACTCACATGCGGTATTTGGAAGTCTCTTATCCTGAGTGGAGGTACCCACTATAATAAGTCCCAAATCCTTACCTTCAATATTTGCAGATTCTAATGCTTCTTTTCCGGCTGCAAATGCCAGACTTACCAAATTTTCATTTTCACCTATGATATGTCTTTTTTTGATTCCGGTTCTTTGGCTGATCCACTCATCACTTGTATCTACGATTTTACTCAAATCATCATTTGTCAAAACCTTAGAAGGCAGTTTTGAGCCAGTTCCTGCAAGTGCTATCTTCATCCTTCATAAGTCCTTTCATAAGACTTTCATCAAAACAAAAAATACTTTGAATCCCAAAGCAAATAGTTTGATACTCAAAGTATTTTAATTTTACTGTATAAATTTGTCAAGTGATTTGTTCATTCAGTTCCGTATGCTGTCAATGTATCTTTCTTTCTGACCCCCAAGGATAATGTATAATATAAAATATCCGCATCAAATTTTGCCGCAACTTCCTGAAGCTTTTCTCCTTCAATATTTTTTAATACTCCAAGCAGTTCCCCTTTTTTTACTCTCTGTCCCTGTTTAACATAAGGATACCAAAGTCCGTCACACTCCGCCTCTACATACTCCGCTCTCGCTATTTCTTTTTGTTTTTTATTTATGCTTATATCATGGCCTTCTTTTATTATCCCAAGTAACTCCATTAGCTTATAGAGATCTTTCTTTTCGGCAAGCACATCCTCTTCACTCCATATACCATGTGCCCCCCTTTCATAGAGCATTGCCGGAATATTCTTCTTTGTGGCATAGCTGTAAAGTCCGTTGGATGCGTAGGATCCTACTCTGAAATTCACGCTCATTCTCGAAGCTATATCTCCAACGTAATTTTTCATATCTTCACCGGAACCGTAAGGAAAGAAGATAAGAGGAATGAGATTCTCATTAATATCTCCGCCATGCAAATCCACTATAAAATCAGCTGTCGGGTAGAGATATTTTTCTATATCAAAGGCAAGTCTTTGTGTGCTTGTACCTTTTTCATCACCCGGAAATTCCCTGTTTAAATTTTTATAATCTGATGTGGATATCTGTTTTACTCCGTCATAAAATCCGTCGGTATTTAAAACAGGGCAGATAATAACATTTCCGGACAATTTTTCAGCTTCAAGTTCTTTTATAAGTCTTAGAGCAGTTTCTATTCCCACATATTCTCCGCCATGCACTCCTGCAGTTATAACTAAAGTTTTCCCTGTATTTCTTCCACAAAAAGCCGTTCCGCTTATATTCCCAAGTGTGAATTTTTTCTTTTCCCCTTCATTTATAAGAATATCTCCTATTTTCACATATTCCTCCTTTCCGAATACAGCAGGTTTTTATGTTATATTAGCATAGTTAGTCGCCCCTAACCATACATTTTTTCATTTATTATATTTATTTAAATAAAAGACAGCTGTCCGTTTTTCTTAAATTTTTATTTTTTTATGAATGATATTTCCATGTTTTATTAAAAAAACTTGAAAAACTCATTTTCAAGTAGTATGTTTATTATATATTAATTAAACATAGATAGAAAGAGAGGAATTTTCTATGGCAACATTTATGATTGGCCTTGTAATTCTTATCGTCGGCGGATTTATTATGGGACGTCTTTGTGACCATGTTTTTCAGCCTGACGACAGAGAAACACCGGCTTATTCTAAGCAGGACGGTGTAGACTATGTGCCTATGCCTACATGGAAAAATGCACTTATCAACCTACTTAATATCGCAGGAACAGGACCGATTCTCGGACCTATCCAGGGTATTCTTTTCGGGCCTATTGCACTTCTTACAATACCTATCGGTAATGTAATCGGCGGTGCGGTTCATGACTATTTTGCAGGTATGATTTGTACAAGAGACGGCGGTGCTCAGATGCCTGAGATGGTTCGCAAATATACAAGCAAGACAGTATTCTGGATTTATGACGTATTTGTATGCCTCTTGCTTTTACTTGTAGGTACTGTATTTATTTACACACCGGGTGATATAGCCGCAACTCAGGTATTCGGTTTCAGCGGTGCTCCTACAGAAGTTTCTACATGGGTCATCTACGCTGTGATTTTTGCTTATTATCTTATTGCAACAGTATTCCCGATTGATAAGATTATCGGACGTGTATATCCTATCTTCGGTGCGATTTTGGTATTCTCTGCACTTGGTGTATTCGGTGCAATGGTTATCTTCCATTATCCGCTTGTAAATGTTTGGGGAAGCTGGGCAACACAGTCATTTGACTATGCAGCATATTTTAAGGCAGGTCATTTTATTCCGATTTTCTTTGTTACTGTAGCCTGCGGTATCCTTTCAGGATTCCACTCATCACAGACAGCTTTAGTAGCTCGTACAATTAAGAGCGAAAAAGAAGGTCGTATGACTTTCTACAATATGATGGTTGTTGAAGGATTTATCGCTATGGTATGGGCTGCCGGTACAATGGCACTTATCCAGTTCACAGCCGAGCACGGCGGTATCACAATGCAGCTTAGTGACAAGGGTGTATGGCAGTACATGATTCAAAAAGGAGGCGAGCTTGTCGCTATTTCTCCTACCAGTGTTGTAGGTGTGGTATGTAGATATGCACTCGGACCTATCGGAGGTGCCGTAGCACTTATCGGTATCATTATCCTTCCTATCACATCAGGAGATACAGCACTTCGTGCACTTAGACTTACTATTGCGGATACCTTCCATATCAAGCAGGATAACAATGCAAGAAGACTCAGTCTTGCCGTTCCTATCTTCGTTATAGTAGGTGCAATCCTTGTTTGGGCAAAGATCGATCCTAAGGGATTCAATATTCTTTGGAGATATTTCGCATGGTCTAACCAGACAATGGCACTCTTCCCGCTTGCTGCCGCTACTATTTATTTGATAATAAATAAGAGAGGAAAGTGGGCATGGATGACTCTCATACCGGGTGTCTTCTACACATTTATTTGTGCATGCTATATCTTGAATGCAAAGCTTGGCTTTGGTTTAAGCTGGAATGTTGCTTATATCGGCGGTGCCGTAATTGCCGCATTATACGCAGTTCTTACTATCTGGAGAGGTAAAAAGGGTGGATACACTCCTGCCGATCCTGTAAAATAAACAAAATTATTGCTCCTCCCAAGACAGTTGTAATATAATATTGTCTTGGGAGTTTTTTTATTATTTTTTATTAGACAGAGGAAATATGGAAATTTTAGAATTTTTAAAACAGGAAAATATATCGGATAAAATCATTTCGGAAATAAAGTCATTCAGAAGCTTCTATAAGCTTGAAGCCGAGGATGAGAAAAGAATCCCTAAGGATTCATATCTCTACTACGGCAAGGAGATTTGGGAAGAAGCGGCCACAGCCATAATAGCAGGTGAAAATATCTTGCTTGACGGCCCTAAGGCTACAGGAAAGAACGTATTGGCACAAAATCTTGCCATGGCATTTGCAAGACCTCAGTGGGATATATCACTTTATATAAATACCGACGCTTCATCTCTTATAGGCTCTGACACCTTTGAAAACGGCGAAGTCAAGCTTAGAAAAGGCCCTATATTAAACTGTGCCATAAAGGGAGGTTTCGGCGTGCTTGATGAAATAAATATGGCAAAGAATGAGTCACTTGCCGTACTTCATGCGGTACTTGACTTCAGAAGAACCATTGATTTGCCGGGATATGACAGGATAAATCTTCATGAATCCACCAGATTTATAGGCACAATGAACTACGGCTATGCCGGCACCAGAGAGATGAACGAAGCTCTTGCTTCAAGATTTATGGTACTTCATATGCCTGTTATATCTGCTGAAAACTTACAAAAACTTATAAAGGATAAATATCCTACCCTAAAGCCTGAATATATCTCACAGTTTGCCACTCTCTTTGATGAAATAAGAAAAAAATGTGAGGGCGGCGAAATCTCTACAAGAAGTCTTGATCTTAGAGGCCTTATATCCTGTATAGGTATGATGAAAAAAGGACTTGGAGTTACAAAGGCTTTGGAAATGGGACTTATCAATAAATGCTTTGACGAGTATGAAAGACAGCTTGTACTTGATATTGTAAGTGCCAGATTGCCTGAAAGCCTTTCCGGGGAGAGTATCTTTTCATGATCTTGACGGAGTTTGAAAAAAAGAGAGCTGCAAACATGATTTGGAATGCCGCAGGAAATTATGATGTTTCCATCGGTTTTCGTATGTATGACAATAATGCAAAAGCGGATCTTTACTGGAATACAATACTTGGCAGCAGCTACGCACATTTTGACTGGAAAAGGTTAAAGGAATTTTACAATACCTTCCATGAAACCATAGGACAGGGAACCTATGAAGCTTTGTTTTGGATTGCACTTGAAAACTCCACCTTTGAAAAGGAAAAGGACTTAAGGCCCGGTCTCCTACTTCTTAGAAGAGAATATTGCAAACAAAAGCTTGTAGAGTTTATGCCGAGTATTGCGGAAAGCAGAGAAGGATGGATACTTGAAGGGCATTATAGAACCTCTATGGGTGAGGACAGCGGACTGCCCGATCTGGTAGACAGAAAGCTCTTAAGTGAGGTGGAAATCGGTGCGGATGTAGATACTGAAGGTTTTATAAAGAGTCTCTCAAATACTCTTGCAAAGTATTTTACCTATCTTCCCGGTGTCAGTGCAAGGGGGCAAAAACATAGGTTCAAAATCCCCGTTCCAAGACTCTTCTTCGGTAAAAAAGCAGGCGTTTCAAATGAAATCTCAGGTGCCACCAAGCTTGTACTCGGCTATGTCGAAAATCAGGGAGGAACTGACGCCTCCGCATTTGAAACAGACTCTGAAAAGTTCAACAGAATCACGGAAGAAGGACTTAGAAAATATATCAGCAGCTATTTCGGAAAGTCCATCTATGATGATAAAACCTCAGAAAAAATACAAAGGGAATGCTGCACCGGCAATCACGAAGGTACCAGAATATTTTTTACAAGAGGTGAAAGTGAAGACAAGGTAAGCGGATTTGCTGCAAAGATGCGAAAGGAAATGCAAAAGCAGTATACTAAAAACAAAGAATTTTTCTTTGACAATATAGGAAGCAATAATGCATCTATCTTGGAGCTTACAAATCGTATCAAAAATGCCCTGCTGACTCAGCTTGAGCCTACCACCGTCTACTCAAAGACCGGTAAGCTAAATCCGGCTCTTGTATGGAAGGCATTGTATCTTAACAATGATAAGATTTTTGAAAAGCAGGTGGCGGAAGGCAGCGGCAATATAAGTGTCGATATTTTACTGGATGCCTCGGCTTCACAGATTCATCGTATGGACACCGTATCCACACAGGGATATATTATTTCAAAAGCACTTGACAACTGCCATGTTCCCGTCAGAGTATGGGGATATTCATCTATGAACGGATACACCGTAATGAATCTTTACAGAGATTACAATGAAACCTCAAAAAACAATGAAATATTTAGATTCTTTACCACAGGTGCCAACAGAGACGGTCTTGCACTGAATGCTCTAATGGAGCAGATGAAGAAAAACAATTCTTCTCACAGAGTTGTGATATGGCTTACGGATATAAAACCGAATGATATGCTTGAGGTCAAGGGCAAATCAAAAAATTACAGCGGTGATATCGCTATAGAGGATATGACCGAGCTTGTGCATAAGGCAAAGCTTGAAAACATATATGTGCTCTGCGCCTTTACCGGCGATGACGCCGGCCTTACGAATGTTCAAAAAATTTTCGGTCGAAGTTTTGTAAAGGTGAAATCACTTGACAATTTTGCATCTTTAGTCGGAAATATGCTGCAGGCGGAAATTAGGAGAATGTAAAAAGAGCAGTTTACCAAAACGGTAAACTGCCTTTTTAATAAATACTATAATTTTAACTGCTTTGTTACCTCTTCGACTTTACTATAAACCACCTTATAAGAAGTCCAAGGGCAACCCAAGATCCTACATATCCCACTACACTGACAACTGTTATTACAGAGTCCCAAAACAACTGCATGTCCATAAAATTCCTCCTCATTCCCCATACGAAACTTTCACGAAGCTTTTATTTAATTTCATTGTACATCTTATAAATCAGTTGTCAATAGCTGCAGCTTATTATATTTCCTCCACATAAAACAAAAAATCTCCGGGCTCGGCTGACTCCTGATGATGGAGAACTTACTGCTGGAGATTATTATCAATATATATGTACACAAGATATGTACACTGTTATAGTACTATAACAAAGAAAAATCGTCAAAATATTTTTTAATCCAAGCTATTTTTAACCGACTTATACTACTATACTACGGCTAAATCTTCCTCTTTGTGGACTATCTCATCAGGTACAGCCCAACCGAGAGCCTTTCTCTTTTCAATGATATCGGCAACTATTTTTTCACCCAGAGAATCCGGATTTGTATCTACAACCATCACCGAACCAAGTAATTCCTTTGTGCCCTGTTTCAAAAATTCTATTACATTCTTTGAACCGTGAATTTGAGCTTCCACACAGTGATATGAATTGATACCCATAAGTCTGAATCCAAGTGCCGCATCTATTCCCTTTTCATTGCTCCATTCAGGAGATGTAAATGCAAAAGGCATCTCATATAAAGGCTTGCCCGCCTCACCTGCTACACCTGCAAAGATTCCGCTTGATTTGGTATTATCAATACACTCACCCACATGCCATACCGGAGGTAAATCTCCAAGGAATTCTTTTAAACTCTCTCCTGCATGCTCCTGTCCCGAAACATTGCAATATCCCATCTTCATAAGCGGGAATGAGGCACATCCATTTGTGAGTATCAAAATATTGTTTCTAAGAAGTGCATTGGCTACATCAATAACACATTTCTCATACACAACCTTAGGATTGTTACATCCTACCATGTTTACAATACCGAGTATCTTACCTTCCTTTACAGCCTCATATAAAGGCTTCATAGATCCGTAGTGCTTATGCACATACTCAGGTGAAAATCCGACTTCGGCATCCACTTCATAAGGTGGAATGTATACAGGTATACCCTGTCTGTCTTTGAAGCTTTCTATACCTCTAAGTACTATTTTTTCTGCAAGTTCTCTTGTCTCTCCTATATTTGAATGATGATGATCATATTCAAATCTCTCGGCACCCGGCAATCTTGCAGACTCACTGGTTGTAACAACTGTAGTTCTGAAGCACTTTGCAACTTCCATTATTGACGGGAATACATCCTGAACATCGGCAATCCAAAGATCAAGTGCTCCCGTACCAAGTACAAGCTCAGCAGATACCGCATTTGAAAGCGGAATAACTCCTGCATAGCGATACATTGCTGAAAGTCCTGAACAGCAGATTCCGTAGAATCTTATTCCCTTTGCACCCGCCTCTTTTGCAAGATTTATAAACTTCTCTTCCTGGCCGACTCTTACAATCTCACTTACAAGGGTAGGAAGATGACCGTGTACCGCAATATTTACATATCCCTTTTTCAAAGCACCGATATTTACCTTTGATGTAACTCTGTCTCCAACTCCGAAAAGGCCGTCAGTTGCTATTGATGTACTTACAACACCTGAGTATGTAAATGCAAGTCCACAGCGCAAAAACTGCTGCATAATACTCTTCCAGTCACCGTCGGTACCGACACCTGTTTTATGGTAGGCCTCAAATACTTCATGATATGCGCTGATAGGTAGAATATCCAGTTCCTTCCAGACCTTTTTTCTTTCCTCGGAACCAAGTGCCTCTATAATTTTATAATCTCCCGGTACCGTGCGGCTCATATCCTCTAAAAGTATATCCGCAAGTTCTGAAGCAATCTTTTTTATACTTCTTCTTTCCGTCTTTATTCCGAATGCTTTTGCGGTATCCTTTATCTTTTGCTGTCCCAGTATAGGTAAATCAAGCTTTCCTTCAGCTGCCCACTTTAAAGACAGAATAACTTCTCTACCGTGCATACCGTGTTGAGCCGCACCTGCAGCAGCTGAACGAAGTAAATTTCTTGCCACTATAAGGTCCGCATCCGCACCACAGACTCCCTTAGGACTCTTTGAAGTTATCTTACATGGGCCCATATTACAGATCTTACAGCAGATTCCGGCCATACCGAAACCACACTGTGGCTGCTGACTGTCGAATCTGTCAAATGTGGTATCAAATCCAAGCTGATTCTGGCGCAAAATCATCTCTCTTACTGCCGGATCCGGAGTATTTTCCAAAACCTCATCCTTTGACGGAAAAGTCTTTCTGTACTCAGATACGGCATTCATATAATCTCTTATAAAAGCCTTATCGTCTCCGTCCTCTTCATGATCCGACTTTAATGTAATTGTCGGCACTCCATGTTCATCAAATCCTATCAAATTTCTATGGCTGTGAATATGGTCAACTCCATGCTTATGTTCATGATTATGTTCGTGACTATGATTGTGTTCGTGATTATGATTATGTTCGTGACTGTGTTCTTTCTTTCCCATGAGCATTCCTTCCTACTTTACAACAAGAAACATATAACCTATTTACCTATTAATTTAGTATGTTTTACGGTGATTCCGATTATACTGAAAGTTTACTCTCATGTCAATATTTTTTCTTAAAGATAAAAAAATTAT
>NZ_AZXX01000006.1:0-1561 GCF_000512995.1 Lachnoanaerobaculum sp. MSX33
ATAAGCCATATATGATAAAGTCCCATTATACCACAAATAAAAATGTCCCACTTATGGTAGAATACTATTTTGTATATTCTAACACTAGGAGGGACTGACTTATCAGAAAGGTTATTTTATCAATGGATGAACAAAGAAAGTACGAGGTTATTAAAGGTCTGGTAGATCACCCCGATACAGCTAATAAGGATAGAGCTGCTCTTATCCTAGGATGCACCAAGAGGCATATAAACCGTATGATACAAGGCTATATTAAAGATGGTAAAGCATTCTTTATTCATGGTAACAGAGGTAAGAAGCCGGTTACCACCATCCACCCTGATATCAGAAGTCAGGTTCTTGATCTATACAGAACTAAATACTACGAGGCTAACTTTGAACACTATACAGAGCTTCTAAAAAAGCATGAGGGCATAAGCATCTCTTCTTCCTCTGTAATGAGTATTTTGGAGTCTGAGTACATTCTATCTCCAAAGGCTACAAAAGCCAAACGTAGACGCATTAGGCAAGCACTCAGAGCCAAGAAGGAAGCTGCAACGTCAAAAAAAGAATTATCACAGATACAGGCTAACTTAGTAGCAGTTGAAGATGCTCACAGTCGTCGTCCAAGATGTGCTTATTTCGGCGAATTGCTTCAGATGGATGCAACCCCTTATGAATGGGTGCCGGGACAGATATGGCATCTACATTTAGCCATTGATGATGCCTCAGGTGCTGTTACCGGTGCATGGTTTGATACTCAGGAGACCCTTAACGGCTACTACCATGTGTTTGAACAGATTCTTACCGATTATGGTATCCCCTATAAGTTTCTTACCGATAAACGTACTGTATTTACTTACAAGAAAAAAGGTGCCTTATCTGACGACAATGACACCTATACACAGTTCGCTTACGCCTGCAAGCAACTTGGTACACAACTTGAATCAAGCAGCGTACCACAGGCTAAAGGACGCATAGAACGATTGAATCAAACCTTACAGTCACGCCTGCCTATTGAGTTTAGACTCGCAGGCGTAACCGACATCAATAATGCCAATGAATTCCTTCACTCCTACATAAAGGAATTCAATGAGAAGTTCTCACTTCCACTTCATGGTATCAAATCTGTCTTTGAAACGCAACCGTCTAAAGAAAAAATAAATCTTACTTTAGCGGTTTTGACTGAGAGAACTGTTGATGCCGGACATGCGATTCAATTTAAAAAGAAATTTTATAAGATGATAGATCATAAGGGAGTGCAAATCCATTATCGAAAAGGTACCAAGGTTATGCTTATCAAGGCATTTGATAGCTCTATGTTTGCGTGCGTAAATGACAAGGATATTTATGCACTGGAAGAAATACCGGCTCATGAACACAAATCTAAGGACTTGGACGCTGACTACAAACAACCTAAACCTAGAAAGCCTTATATTCCTCCAATGAACCATCCTTGGAGATTAGAGGCCTTTAATAAATTTGCACATTCACAGCCACACAGAATTGAAGACGACTTAAAAAGCGCATAATAAAAGCCCCTTTGTGGGGGCTTATAAATTAATTATTTTGGGACATAATC